>JAGSHJ010000173.1 GCA_023954595.1 Bacteriovoracaceae bacterium
GAGTGCCCTTAACTGAAGAGCAGAAGTTGCCTTCGCTATCTTCTCTTTATAAAAACTACGCAGAGCTTGCTCAAATGTGCTATGACACTTTTGAAAAATCCGAGTTTTTAAATCGAAGCAATCTTGCTCCTAAACCTAAGAAATCGGTAGAGGCCGCATTTACAGACTCATCTTCTCAAGAAGTCGTAAGATTTCATTCGCCTCTGAATATCAAAGGTGAGACTGCAGCTGCAATAGTAACTATTAATGAAAAAATTGAGTCTTGCAGGCTGCACGCAGGCAAATACCATGAAGGACTTGAAGCAAGACTGAATGGCAGACCGGTTGAAGAAGTTGCAAACCACCTTCTTAAATATGATGGATATCAGGGGATTGTGTGGAGTGCTCTTTTTTATCGAGCTCTTGAGCAAGGAAATGAGATTGAAATCCCTGACAAGGCTCAAGCAATACGAATTATATTCTTTGAACTTGCAAGGGTCCTGGAGCACTTGGAATATCTAGCGGGTGTGGCATACGAAGCACAAGCAATGACTTTTTATTTAAAGACCTTGAGGTGGGCATCACGAATTGAATCCCTTCAGAGACAGTATTCAGGGAATATGTATAACTTAGGGATTCTGACTTATGGTGGAATTCATAGGGATCCTCCTTCAAATTGGATTTCCACTTGCTTAAAGGAGTTGTCTTCAATCGCTTCTGAAGTGAACATCCATGCAGATAAGATCTCTAAAAGCTCGTTCTGGAGACAGTTTGATGAAGTTGGAAAGATAAGTGCTACCCAATTAATTGAGTGGGGAATCCAAGGGCCCGATCTAAGAGCATCAGGTATTAACTTTGATTTAAGAAAGAGAAAACCTTTCTATCTATATGAAGAGTTAGAATTTGCCACACCAGTTGGTTTAAATGGTAATCTTTATGACCGATTCTTGCTCAGGTTCAAAGAAATCGACCAATCCATTGGAATTGTAACTCAAATTCTAGATAACCTGCCTACAAGTGAGCTGGTAGCTAGAGAAGTTTCTCACTTTAGTCAGTTTAATTCTCTAAGTGATGAACAGGAGCAGATTAACTACAGAGCTTCTATCAATGAAAGACCAAATTATAATAATGAGAGCTATTACTGTTGTATGGAGGCCGCTTCCGGGGCAATTGAAATATTCTTTTCAGTTATAGATGGGAAAGTTCAAGATTTAAAACTTGGTTCAGACCACTTGAGTAAAGTGATGTGTTTGGAAGAGGTTGCAAAAGGCTGTGCTTACGAAAATCTAGGTCTTCTGTTAAAATCAATGTATATAAATCAAAAAGCACTTGAGAAATAATATGATAGCTTCTTTAAAATTTTATCAAGAACATGGAGTTTTTAAGGCATTAAAAATGTCTATTCTGTCTGCTGGACTGCAAACAGTGGCCGTATTCGGTCTTCGAGGTAAAAACAGCCAGCAGCTTCAACATACCAAAAAGCTGCCTAGGTTAAAGGTCAATGATAATGGCGTCAGCGAATGTGTTTCTTGTAATCTCTGTGCTGAAATTTGTCCGACCAAAGCAATCTCGGTAGAAGTTGAATCTAAAATACAAATGCCCACTACACTTACTTCTGGACCTGCACCGAAGTCATTTAAAATAAATGAGGGTTTGTGCCTGGAATGCTCCTTATGTGAAGAAGTCTGTCCTGTAGACGCGATATCAGTAGCTTAATCTTTTAAAACTCTAAGTAACCAAAAACAAAGGTATTGGCTCAACAAGCTGTTGTAGTGCCAGGATGCATAAGATAGTATTGTCGCAGGAGACAAGCACTATGATTTTAAGCATTTTAAAAACTTCGACAATTCTGGCCTCTGCCTATTTCGGAGTAAATTATTTAATCGAAACTTTTATTGGAACACAGGGAATTGCAGGGCAAATTTGGAGTGAAAACTCTATTTGGAAATTCGCACTTTATGCAATCGTCATGACCCACGTAACGATAACTTCAATGAGTATCTCATTTCACCGCTATCACACGCATAAGGGAGTTGTCGTAAATAAATTTTTAGACTCTTTAATGCAGTTGAACCTTTGGCTAATTGGTGGGATGTCTAAGCTTGATTGGGTATCAGTTCATGTCTATCATCACGCTCATTCAGACCAACCAAAAGATCCGCACAGTCCTGTTCAAAAAGGGTTGATGCATATTCTTTTCCTTGGCGTATTTGACTACACAAAGGCAAAAAACAGCGAGCCTGTTTTAAAAATTAGAAAAACACTTAAAAGAAATAAGTTAGAGCAATTTATTGCAGATCATACTCTTCTTGGATTGGTGTTCACAACCTTATTCAACTTGGTAATGTTTGGACCTTTCTATGGAAGTATTGCTTCTTTAATTAACTTCTCTATCTCTCCTGTATTTGCAGTGGGTGGAGTTAATGGATTTGCTCACTGGTTTGGATATAAAAATCACAATTACAAAGACAATAGCAGAAACCTTGGTTTTCTCTTGCCGTTGAACTTTTTAATTTGTGGCGAACTTGATCACAATAACCACCATGCTCATCCAAAGTCGTGTTCGTTTAGACATCGTTGGTTTGAATTTGATTGGGGATTCTTTTATATAAATTTATTTGAAAAACTTGGATTAGCGACTGTTAAAAATGCATATACACCAAAAACTCTTAAAAAAGAGTTGAGCGTTAAGCTTACAGCGTTAATGGAAAAAGATTATAGATTCAGAAATAGGTTGGAAGAACTTGCAGAAGAGTTAAATACCAATGCAGATGAATTGTTTCAGATGATCAAGGATTACATTGAAGGCAAAAAAGTAGAACTGTCCAATGATGTTAAGGCCTTGGTTAGCGAAGCAAAAAGAACTTTCTACGCCAACTATAAGTTGAATCTCTCTTACTAAGAACCAAAGATATCTTCTCTGGAGCGTTTGTTATCCAAGCGCTCCAACATCTGCATAAATTCTTCTCTCGGTATTTCCTCTCCACCCAAAGACTCAACAACCGGAGTAACCATTTGAGTGTCCAGAAACTCTAGGTTTGCTTTTTTTAGAGTATGAACTAAGTAGGCCAAACATGCCTTGGATGCATTTGTTGAAGTGTGAAACATCGATTCACCAGAGATGATTTCACCAATGCAAACCCCATACAGGCCGCCAACCAATTTATTATCTTGATAGGCCTCAACACAATAGGCCTTCTTATTTTCAAACAATTCTTGATAGCCACGAATAATATCGGGGTTAATCCATGTTCCTTCTTCGTGCTTTCTCTTTTGAGCCGCACAGTTATGAATCACCATTTTAAAATTTGTATTAAACTTCATTTCAAAAGGGGATTTATTTAAAAACTTTTTAAGAGATCGGGGAGTATGAAAGTTATTGAGCTTGATTATGCCTCTAGGATTTGGAGCAAACCAAGTAAGTGGGAAGTCTTTACTAATAGGCCATGGAAAAATCCCACGGGTATACGCCTCTTCAAGTGTTTCTACAGTAAGGCCTCCTCCTATTGCTAGAAGTCCATCTTCATTCGCCAAATCTACTGCTGGAAACTCTACTGACATTGTTTTTGAGTGATCTCCAGAAATTTGTTAACAATCACTTTTGCACTTTGCAAAGTTGTATGTGGTTCGAGTGTTTTAGGGTCTTTCATGTAGCTTGAAACAAATGGAGCCACCTCAACGAGGTCTGCGCCTGTTACTTTAAATTCGTTACCTACAGCTTCTATTATAGCGACACCTTCATGTGGAGCAAGTCCGCCTTTTCAGGTGTGCCTGTACTTGATGCATAAGAGGCATCAAGAAAGTCTATATCAAAGCTTATGTACACTTCTTCAATTTTTCTTTTTCGAAGATAAGTTAGAGTCTCATCAATGATCTGGCCGATCCCCATCTCTTTAAAGTCTTGAGCCCAATACTGTTGTATACCAAGTTTTTCTGTCCAAAACTCTTTAGGTTTACCAGAGGAGCGAATTCCGTATTGTAACAAGTCAGATGGTGTGTCTAATTGCTCAATCATATGATAGGCCCATGAAGCGAATGAGATATCAACACCGAGCCTTTGGTCCATCAGATCTGTATGAGCGTCAAAATGAATTATGGCAACTCGCTTATTCTGTTCGTTTTTGGCCTTTAGCCAAGACTTAACAAGAGGGTAGCTTACAGAGTGGTCTCCACCTAGACTGATTAATGCTCTTTCTGGGTATTCGCTATGAAAGCGATATGCAAAATCTTCTGCAATACTTAAAGCGCTGACTGGAAGATCTAATGAGCCATAAAGCTCTTTTTGGCATTTTTTGATTGTTTCTTTATTTAAGTATTTATCGTGAAGAAAGTGGGGAATAGTTTTAGTGTCACCAAGATCTACAATGCTTTTGGTATCAACATCTAAAACGTTTCGTATGAATAGAGGACCCCAGTTCGCACCTCTTTGAATTCCTCCACCAATATCAGATGTAATTCCCAATAATGCAGGGGAGGAAGAAGAACTCAGTTTATTTAGGCTTTCCTTCCAAGCGTTCTTGACCTGCTTTGGATCAACTGTGTTGTATAGTTTCTGATGGTATTCGTCTTTTAATTCTTTGGCCGTATGAACCGTATAAACACCATTGCCTGGAGTACAAAGATAATGACCGGCCCTAGTTGTTAAGTTGGACATGGGTATTCCTAAAGATAGTTAATTGAATTTTCCGTTAGAAGAATTTGCTCGTTTTTAGATTTAAATCCTTCTAGGTCGTCTTTGGAGTAGTGCTCCATAAACTCTTTAATCACATGTTTTTCAAACTGAACAATATCATGGTTTAACTTCCCATAGACTCCGGCAATGTGGGAGGTCTTATTTATGTTCTTAAGCTCATGCAGGTAGCCAGGAACAAATGGTTCTTCCTTGAAAACATCCAAGTAAGCACTGCCTTTTTCATTCTTTTTGAGCCAGGCTATTAAATCTTGCTCATTGATTATTTCACCACGAGCGGCATTAACAATTAAAGATTCGTTATTTATCTTTTTAAGGAATTCTGCGTCAATTAAAGCTCGACTTGATTTCGTTAGTGATGCTGCGACTATAATGATCGATTTTTCATCTAGAAGTTCATCGGTCAGCTCTCTGTGGAAGCTTTTATTTTTAAATGCGTCCTTAGTGTATGGATCATAAACATCTACTTCGGCACAAAGAGGGGAGAGACTTTGGTATATTAGTTTACCAATTTCACCAAAACCAATGATGAGTGCTTTTTGGTCTCTTAATAGCTTTCTGCTCCACTTTCTATCACTTGACCAGTGCGAGTGATTCTTTATTGGAGTGAAGTTGTGAAAAATGGAACTTAGAGTATACTCGGCCACCGCATTTGATCTAATGGGGTTGCCTATAATAATCGGGAAATTAACATTTTGGACAAAGTTTCTTGAAAAATTGTCGTATCCACTATTTGGGTGGACCATCAGAACTGTTTTATCTAAAAGAGTTAGTGGCAGCTCACTAGGTTCGGTATGAGTATTACTAATCAGGACAAATGGTATGCTCTCATTTATTTCAGTCAAACTCTTAATGTACTTTACGCCATTAATTGACTCTAATTGCTCTTTTTCCAATTGAAAAAAGTGGCTATCCTGGTAGCTAGAAGAATTGGTGCGATATACTTGAATTTCCATATCAAAATTTTAAATGAAAAAGCGGCCTGAGACCAGTAGAAGATTAGAAACCATTTTGGCTTGGTGAGTCAACGTCTATGGGTACTGGCTAAAATACGATTAAGAGTGTAGGATGGCCTTAAATTACAGGAGTTGCAGATGATTTCTATTAAATCCTCAAGAGAAATTGAAATTATGAAGGAATCTTGCCAATTAGCGGCAAAGACCCTTAATTATATCGAAGGTAAGCTAAAAGTTGGAATGAGCACTGAAGAAGTGAACCAACTTTGCCATGAGTTTATCACTTCACATGGGGCATACCCATCACCACTTAATTATCATGGCTTTCCAAAGTCAGTTTGTACTTCTTTGAACGAAGTTATCTGCCATGGAATTCCGAGCGAAAAAGATATCCTGAAAGATGGAGATCTTCTAAATATTGATGTCACAACATACTTTAAAAAATTTCATGGTGACACTAACAGGACTTTCTTCATCGGCAACGTTAGTGAAGAGAAGAAGAAGCTTGTTCGCACGACTTATGAATGCATGATGGCAGGAATTGGCGTTTGTAAGCCTGGAGCTCGTCTTGGTGATGTTGGTGCAATCATTGAAGAAATCGCACATGCTAATGGCTACAGTGTAGTTCATGAATATTGTGGACACGGAATTGGAAGAGAGTTTCATGAAGATCCACAAGTTCTTCATTATGGTAAGAAAGGTACTGGAGTGGAACTTAAACCAGGTATGACGTTCACTATTGAACCGATGATCAATGCTGGAAAGGCAACGGTGAAGTTACTTCCTGATGACTGGACAGTCGTCACAAAGGATCACAAACTGACGGCTCAATGGGAACATACCATTTTAGTCACTGACA
>JAGSHJ010000274.1 GCA_023954595.1 Bacteriovoracaceae bacterium
CTGAGTCGCGTAATTTCTAGCGTAACGGAAAGCACCTTCAGCAATACCCAAAGCTTGAGAAGCAATACCTAATCTACCACCATCAAGAGTCGCCATAGCTATTTTAAAGCCCTTTTTCTCTGGGCCTAGCATGTTTTCTTTAGGAACCTTAACCTTATCAAAAGCAATCTGACACGTTGAAGAACCTTTGATACCAAGCTTTTCCTCTTCTTTAATAATAGAGAAGCCTTCTGACTTGGTCTCTACGATGAAAGCACTGATACCTTTATAATTATCTGTCTTTTCAGTCTTTGCGAAAACAACAGCGATGTCTGCTTCTTTTCCGTTAGTAATGAAGTTCTTAACACCAGTGATTTCGTAGTGATCACCTTTGTCTTGCGCAAAAGTAGTTAGTGAACCTGCGTCTGTACCAGCGTTTGGTTCAGAAAGGCAGAAACAACCAATATGCTCGCCGCTAGCGAGCTTTGGAAGATACTTTTTCTTTTGCTCTTCATTTCCAAATTCAAGGATAGGCCAAACACCTAGAGAGGTGTGAGCTGAAACTAAAACCCCTGTTGAGCCACATGCTCTTGAGATTTCTTCAACAATCATCGCGTAACTTAGGTAATCCATACCAGCTCCGCCGTATTCCTCAGGAACATAACTTCCAAGAAAACCATTCTCACCAAGCTTTTTGATTAGCTCTTTTGGAATCTCACAGTTTTTATCGATGCTTGCTGCAAGTGGAGCAACGTCTTGGTCAGAAAATCTGGCCACCATGTCTTTTATTTCTTTATATGAATCGTCGAGTAACATAATATTATTCTCCTTTAAAATTAGGTTTTCTTTTCTCCATAAATGCCTGGGTCCCCTCTTTCATATCATATGAAGAGAAGATCTCACCAAAAGATGCGCTTTCAATCTTTAGCCCATCTTCTATGCTCAGTTCAAGACCTTTATTTAAGGCCGTTTTGGCAACTGAAATAGCATTAATTGAGTTTTTTGAACTTTTCTTTATTAAATCTACACATGCTTCTATGAGTTGTGTTTTATCGGCGTATGAAGACAGAACTAAACCCATTGATTTTGCTTCTTCAATCTTTACCATCCTACCAGTGTAGATCAGCTCTTTTGCACGATTTATTCCAACAATCTTAGCAAGTCTTTGAGTTCCACCAAAGCCAGGCACAAGCCCTAAACTTGCCTCAGGAAGTCCAAATACCGCATTATCTGATGCCAACATGAAGTCACATGCAAGGGCCATTTCAAGGCCTCCACCTAAAGCAAAGCCGTTTACTGCGGCAATTACTGGAAATGGTAGGTTCTCAAGAAGAAGGGTTGCCTTCTGACCACGAGCCGAAAACTCTGTTGCCTCTTTAGAATCCATAGAGCACATGGCCTTGATATCTGCACCAGCGATGAATGCTTTCTCACCAGAGCCAGTAACGATCAGACCTTTTATCTTTTCATCTTTTGCCCACTCAGAGAACTCAATCAAGTCCTCTATAACCTGTGCTGAAATAGCGTTCAGAGCTTTTGGACGATTAAAAGTTAGGTAACCTATGTCACCTTCAACACTATATTCAAGAGTTTCAAAGTTCTTATTCATATTTATAAAATCCTCTGCCCACTTTCTTTCCTAGTCTTCCAGCTTGAACATATTGTCTAAGAAGAGGACATGGCCTGTATTTGGTATCCGCCAGTCCTTCGTGCAATACTTCCATGATAGCCAAACAAGTATCTAGACCAATAAAGTCCGCAAGAGTAAGTGGTCCCATTGGTTGATTTGTACCAAGTTTCATTGCTGCATCAATATCCTCAACGCTAGCGATACCTTCATGAAGAGTGTAAACAGCTTCATTAATCATTGGCATAAGTATTCTATTTACAGCAAAGCCTGGCATGTCTTTGGCCTTAACAAAGACTTTACCCATTTTTTCAGAAGCGGCCTGAACAGCAGCAAAAGTCTCTTCACTGGTTTCAAGTCCACTAATTCCCTCTACCAACTTCATAACTGGAACTGGGTTCATAAAGTGCATTCCAGCGACCTTGTCAGCTCTTTTAGTTTTAGAAGCAATCTCAGTGATAGATATTGAGGAAGTATTTGTAGCTAAAATAGCTTCAGGCTTTGCAATGGCATCTAGATCTTCAAAGATTTTGAACTTAATCTCTTTATTCTCAGTAGCGGCCTCTATAATAAGGTCGCATTTTGCCATTGATTCGATTTTTGAACTAGGCTGGATACGAGTAAAAGTCTCATCAGCTGTGTTTTGATCCCACTTTTCTTTCTTAACACCTCTAACCAGTTGATTTTTAATAAAATCCATTCCAAAGTCTAGAGATTCTTGGTTTAGGTCGTACATAACAACTTCAAAACCTGAAAATGCTGCAACTTGAGCAATTCCTCGGCCCATTTGACCACTACCAACGACACCAATTGATTTAATATCCATTATTCGCACCTTTTGTTAAAAAAATTTCAGCTTAATATGCTAATATTAGGTCGTTAGGTCAATCGCGCAGCATTACACTTAAGATTGGGCATTTCCTAACAAGGAAATTTATTGGCAGGCGCGCAGAAAGGGCTTGCCATTTAGACAAGAATTCACTATAAAACACGCTAGCATTTGATTGCTTTTTATTTTTAAGAAATAAATTTTAGGAGAAAATTGTGGCAAACCATAAGTCAGCTAAGAAAAGAATAAGACAAAACGAAACTAGAAGAGTTTCTAATAAGTGGAAAACTTCTAGACTAAGAACTGAAATCAAGAAGCTAGCAACTCATATTGACGCTTCTGATAAAGATAATGCTGAGAAGCAAATGAATGTCGTTCAATCTCTTATTGCTAAACTAGCTAAGACTAGCGCTATTAAGAAAGCTACTGCTTCTAGAAAAACTGGAAGACTTGCTGCTAAGGTTGCAAAGCTTTAATTAATTAGACAACATTTTATCTATATAATACAAAGAGAGCTCGATATACATCGGGCTTTTTTTGTTTATAGGAGAATGTTATGAAAAAGTTTATTCTACTCACTGTTGTGGCCCTGCTTTCTACTAGTTGTGGCATCCAATCAATCCCTCAAGCAAACAATGAAGTTGAGGCCAAATGGGCCGAAGTTCAAAACCAATATAAAAGAAGAAGTGATCTTGTTCCAAACCTAGTGGAGACTGTTAAAGGTTATGCTACTCAGGAGAAAGAAACACTAACAGGTGTAATTGAAGCTCGTGCTAAAGCATCTCAAATTACTGTTGATCCAAAAAACCTAGATCCAGCGGCACTACAAAAGTTTCAAGCGGCTCAAGGTCAACTAAGCCAGGCCTTAGGAAGACTTATGGTTGTTGCTGAGAGATACCCTAATCTAAAATCAAACCAGAACTTTTTGGCCCTTCAATCTCAATTAGAAGGAACTGAGAATAGAATCGCAATAGCAAGAAGAAGATACATTGATTCTGTTAAGCAGTTTAACAACCTTGTAACTGTATTCCCTACTAACTTAACAAATAATGTATTCTACAGCTTTGAGAAGAAGCCGCAATTTCAGGCGACACCTGCTGAATCGCAAAACCCTAAAGTGAGCTTCTAGCTTATGCTACGCTCACTTTTATTAATATTATTGTTAAGCTTTAACACCTACGCCTTAGACGTATCTAAACCGTTCTCCATTGATAGTGAACCAGAGGTTGTCGAGGAAGTAGAGCCAGTTGTTGAAGAAACTCAATCTCCTTCACCTACAGAGGAAGTATCAGAGCCAGCATACACTGACACAGAAAAAGCAATACCTCGCCTTAGTTCCCCTGTAGTTGATACAGCTGGACTATTTACTCGCCAAGAGCAAGCGTCACTAGCTGCTAAAATAAGAAAGATTCATACTTCAGGCGGCCCCCAGCTTCAGATACTTATAGTTGAAAGCTTGGAAGGTCTTGCTATAGAAGAGTATTCAATCAAAGTTGCTGAGCAGTGGAAAATTGGAAATAAACAACGTGGTGATGGCGTCATCATCCTTATGTCTACTCAAGATAGACAAGTAAGGATTGAAGTTGGTGAGGGTGCAGAAGGCGAACTAACAGACGTTGACTCCCACCAGATTATTCAACAGGTAATGATACCAAATTTTCGTTCAGGAAAGTTTCATGCAGGCTTTAGTCAGGCAATTGATACAATTGCCGCAGAGTTTGGAGTCGAAGAAAAAGCGGGCTCCAGTCTTGAAGCATTGAAGACTAAAAGAATTGCCTCAGTTAGACACCAGAAAGAAGCAATGGCATCTATTGTGCTTCCAATCATCATATTTTTTATTTCCTTTCCAATCATAATTAGATTTATCGGAAAGAATCCCCTACTAAGATCAGTTGTAGGCTCTGCCTACTTAGGCGGTCTTACTTTCTTTTTTGTAGGTCAGATCTTTTTCATTGTATTGGCCGTAATCTTTGGTTTTATCATCGGTGTGGTTGGC
>JAGSHJ010000349.1 GCA_023954595.1 Bacteriovoracaceae bacterium
GGTTTTGAGCAAGGCCAGTTTGCTTGATGTTATCAAACAACTCTAAGACATCGTTTGCATTTTTTACTTGGTCTCGACCTTCCTTAAGGCTTGAAACTAGTTTGGTTAGTTTCCTAGCTGCACGGTAATAGGAGTAACATCCTGAGCTTTTAAAATTGAAGATACCTTTGTCGTTGCCAACTATTCCATCAAAACTGTCGTAAGTCTTATCCACTCCATCTGTGATACCGTAGTAAGCAAGCATTACGGAGCACTTTCTAAATAGGTTAGAGTTTTTGAGTGCAGTTGATTTTCTAAGACCTCTATAGCTTCTCCAGATCTTTTTGTACTTTGATGAAAAAATATTTTTCGCGTTTTCTCCAAACATCATTTTAGAAATCTCTGAAGTGATCTTGTCTTCTGAAGCGGAGAAGATGTTTTTTATTTGTTGAGCGGAAAATACAACGTTATTGTACATTGTGATCGGCTCTCTTTTGAGATCAAGTGCCTCTAGAGTTTCTCTATCTTTATCATCAATGTTTCCGTTTAAAACGATGTCGATGGATTCAAGGACTTTATTCTTATCCTCGTTGGTCGAATACTTGTTTGAGTACTTACATCCAAGTGCCAAAGTTGAATCATTTAGATCTGACTCTTTTTGATTCACATTGAATTCTACTGAGCATTCATGGCTTCTTTGCTTTTTTGAGATTCCAATAGGCCCTAGTTGAAAATTGATTTTTGATTTTAGGTACTCTCTTTGTAGCCTTTCAGCACTAAGGTAGGAGCTACTGCCCTTGGTAGTCTTTTCTACTTCAGCATAATTTCTTGTATCGTAGCTAATAACGCCAGGGAACTTTAGAACTAGTCTTGTCTCTTCACCATTGCCATCTTTGTAGATTGGCGGATTCGTTTTAACTGCTTCGTATTGGTTTGTAGTCAGTAATAGACCTGAAAATAGCTTACTTGAAGGCAAATACATTGACTTGAGAACTGTTTTGAAAAAGTCCTTACCGCTTGGCCTAGAAATATCGACCTCATAGCGTTGAATAATACTATCACTTGAGAAGTTCTCTGATGCCCACTTTCCGAAGTTAAGTTTAATGATTGCTAGTATCTTAGGTCTTAGTTTAAAGATTTCTGTAGAGTTACCTGAGATTTGAGTATCTTCTATCTCAATAGCGATTTTATTGTTTTGTAACTTTTGAAATCGAACACTTCTAAATAGCCTTTTAAACTTATAGAAACTTGGCTTTATGAACTCAAACAAGTTGAACTCAACACCTAGTGGCTTTATCCCATAATATGTTGTGTGCTCTATTACATCACCAATGTGGAGTGAGTGATTATCTTGTTCGAATATCTCCGCTCTAAGAGGTACTCCAAGTTTTGTATGAAGTTTAAGTGGAGCTAGAGGGTCTTGAGCAAAAAGCTTGTTTCGTTCACTATCTGCAAATTGATTAAAAAATCTTTTCAATAGAGATGAGAAGTAATCGACCACTTTATTGTATGTGTTTGAGAGTGCACTAGTATTTCCTGAACAATGAGCGCTTGAAAGGGCACTCCCTTGTTCTGTCGTGTTGTCTAGAACTTGGTGCATGAACTCGCACTTGTCTTTTGCAAGAGAAGAAATATGGTTACTTGAATGTACTAAGCGAAGACCTGTCTCTCCTTGTGAGAAAACTACACCGGCGTCGGCTTTGATTTCTAAATCTAGTTGAAACTGGTTTGATACTTTAAAAGAAGTGAAATCAAATGGGGTTAGTTTCTCGCCTTTGAGCTTTGGTAGATGCTCTTTTACAGATCTAGAGAACTTCGTACTGAGATCGATATATGGATTTAGATCTAATTCTAGTTCCGGTGCAAGTTTTTCGAATAAGTCGTCTTTTTTATGTAGAAGTCGTACGAGCTCACCGTTAAAGGTATCGCTTAATGATTCATTCCATACGTTCTTTTGGTATTTACCAAGAACAATGTCCTCTGAAAGGGCAAGGGTAGGAATAGTAAAGATACCGAAAATAATGAGGTTTATTAGATTTTTATACATAGTGCGTGGAACATAACGCAAGTCCCCACGCATATTGTTAAAAATTAATGATTTTGGAAAAAATTACATCCTAAAAGAGGGCCGAAATCCTGTCTAATTCTAGTTGTAACTTCTCTGGTAGAGCCTTAGGGGCCTTATCCACCTTGTTTTTCATAGATTCAAGGCTTGGGGTCTCTATTGCTTGTTCAAGTTCAGTGGCAAAGTCATTGAGAGCTGCATAATCATTAGAGCCTTCTTTTCCATCCAAATACTCATGAAGCTCATAGATGAAATCACTTAAATCTGCTCTGATTTGAGCTGTTGAGGCCTTAATAATTCGGTTTTTTTGCCAGGTGTAGTAGAGGAGACCAAAAAAGGCCAAAACGCCTATATCAAAAAGTAATGAGTAAAAAGTTGCCAAATTAAACTCCAAAAAATGCCATCACTGACGGGTTTATAAATAAGGGCATCGGAGCTAGTAGAGAAAACCACAAAAAGAGTCTTCTTGTTCTAGGGCCTAATGTCTTAAGAATTTTCTTATCGATACTGACTGCTAGAAACTGAATCATAAAAAATGAAGTCATCAATCCAAAATAATTCTCTCCCGAGTATAGATAATAGGGAATCGCCACAATCACTTCATGAAAGATGCCAGAGAGTAGAAAAGCTAAAAAGAGTCTCTCGAGTAGCTTGTTAGGAGATAAGCTTTTACTTATAAGTGCCAACCAATCGCTAACCCATATGTTCCACCTCTTGCCCCAAAATTCGCTGATATTTTGTGCCAAGTAGGGATGGTTATGTAAGTCGGTAGGTAGCTCTTTGGTTAGAAGTCCTAAACATTGAGCACCAACACCTAATAAGTTTGTAAAAATATAAATGTAGGGGCTAAATATCCATGCCTTTACCATGAGGCCAAAATCAAATTGGGTAAAAAGGAATTGATAGAACTCAATACCTGCAATTGCGAGAAAGGAGAAGAAAATCAGCCTTTGCCAAATTCTTTGCAGACTGGCCTGATTACTCTTTAAGTTTCTTCTCTCTGAACGTGGTGCAAATACTGGTGAGCGCCAAAGAAATCCTAGCCCCTTTTCACCTTCTATCCATAAGGCAGCGAACTTCATGGAGAAGAAGCTTGTGAAAAAAACGACAATGGCAAGAAGCTGATAGTTCATAAACACACTTTATTGTTACTAAATCGATTTTAACAATAATTTGATCGGTTTTTAAAGCTGTACGGTTTTTTTAAAATTCTACAAAAAATAACCGATAAAAATGTAATGATGTTAGAAGCGAGGTGAATATATGTACTACGCCAGAGGAATTAGAGATTTATTGCGAACACACCAACTAAGTGTTGAATTTTACGACGAGCTTGATCCGTTTCAAATACAATTTATTGAGATGTGCTTTAAGCAAAGTATTGATGAAAGAATGGGTCTCATGAGTGAGGTTGAGCATTATAACTTTGAACTGTTTGAAGAGTTTAAAAGGCGAGATTTCGCTCAAAAATATGGGCTTGTAGAAGAGCTTTATAAGAGTGCTGCTTAGTCCTCAAATGGGACTTTCAGCTTCTCTTTAAAGAAATTCATGGTGTGATCGACGCCTACCATTTCCCCAGGCATCAAAGTATTCCA
>JAGSHJ010000136.1 GCA_023954595.1 Bacteriovoracaceae bacterium
TCAAGTAAAGGCCTTGGCATTTGAATTACTAGTGAAAGGTAAACTCAACTCCCTACAAGACCTGTCACTTTTCAACTTATACATAAAGAAGAATAAGAACAGAGTGATCAACATGGTTGAAATCTCAAAAAAGCTTCAACATGAAATTATTGCAAACATCTACCTGCAACTTGCAGCTCAAAGTAAAGGCCTTATCTGCACTTCATATCGTACAGGTTTTGAATGTCTGTTCGAAGAGTTGAACCTTCACTCTCCTCTAGTAAGAAATTTATCTTCAAAGTACAACGTCTCATTTTCACCAAGTTCAAAATCCCTTATGTTGGAGAACTTTAAAATAGAGTTAAAAATCATCAAAACAGATGAAACTGAACTCAGTTCAATGGGACTAGGTCTAGATAAATTAAGTGCGCAGGCCACTGACATATTAAATAACTCCACCCCTAATGCTTTACTTGGTGGCAATCACATCCTTTTGTCAGAGCAACAACTTAATTCAAAAGTAGTATCTCAACCTTCAATTCTCACAACTATTGGTCAGACATCTCAAGTACAGCTTGGTGCAGACATCCCCATCACAAACAAGAGTGAGTTTGGAACCACAACTTCTTGGAAGTTTGCAGGTCTTCAACTAAAGGCAAAACTAGATTTGGACCAATCGAAACTCAAGCTTGCACTTGAGAGCGAGTTAACTTACCCAGTAGACGCCCTCATCAGAGGAAGTAAAAGTAAAAGTGAATTTTTTCCAAAAATGGATCGCTTTATACAGGCCTTCCAGGTGCGGTATGACATAAAGTCTACAAACCTGCAAACAATACCAGGGCTTGGCGACGTGCCAATTCTTAAGAACCTATTTTCTTCCAACTCATCACAGTCAACCACACAGTGGCTTATTGGATATGTAAAAATCACGAGGATTAAATGAACTTCGAGCAAATTGAAAATCAAAAAGAAATAATAAGAAATAAAATAGCCAAGGGCCTACTGATCGCTCCCGAAGCACTTGCATTTGAAGAAGGTACATCCTCTCAGTTAACCGACTATATAAAGCAGTGGTATACAAAACTCTATAACTTTGAATTCATTGAGCACTCTAACTTCGAAGAGCAGATCTTTCACTCCCCAGATCACATTCAAATTAATTCAAGTGGATGTAAGCTCTTTGATGGTGCCGATGCAACCCAAGAAGACTTTCAATTGTCACTGGATATGTTGTGTTTAAAAAAGTCCATCACGTGGAATTGCGCAAGCCCATTTGTTAGTTTCGATCTAAATCTTAAAAATCAAAGTTTTCGTGCAAGCCTACTCCACTACAGTATATGCAAAGAACATGGCTCAAAAATGTTCTTGCGATCAATCGCCCCAAAAGCATGGAGTCTAAATGACTTCTATGATGAAAATTTCCTAACAGAGCTTGTTAACTCAAAAAAGAATGTACTTGTATCCGGGGCCACCGGTTCAGGAAAAACGTCACTGCTTAATTCAATGTTAGAAGTTTCATCCAAGCATGAGCACCTCGTTATTCTAGAAGATACATGTGAGCTACTTTGTCCTCATGAAAATACGACAAGGCTATTGGCGAGAACTGAGGAAGAGGATGATTTAAAAAACTTTATGGCGCACGCCATGAGAATGAGCCCTGACAGAATCGTACTCGGTGAACTTAGATCCACAGAGGTGGAATCTTTTCTATTGGCCATGAACTCAGGCCATAAAGGCCTATTGAGCACAATTCATGCAAATAGTGCTGTTGATGCTGTATCAAGAGTGGCACTACTCACCCGTCTCTATAGCAAGAACCCGCTTGATTACTCACTTGTTTTAAAACTTGTCAGCCAAAACATTGATTACGTTGTGTATATGAAAGATAAAAAGGTTGTAGAGGTAATTGAAATTTTTGGAAGTGAATCTGAGCAACTATTTTATGAGCGCTTAGATAAAGAGACGGCCGCCCAGAAGGCGGCCATTGGGTTTTAATCTCTTTTAAGTTTTTTATAACTAATACGAGAAGGTATTTCGGCCGCATCGCCAAGCCTTCTCTTCTTATCTTCCATGTAGTCTGAGAAGTTTCCTTCAAACCACACAACCTTTGAATCACCTTCAAAGGCCAAGATATGTGTTGCAATTCTATCCATAAAGTAACGATCGTGAGAAATAACAACGGCACAACCAGCGTACTCTTCAAGTGCTGACTCCAATGCCCTAAGTGTATTTACGTCCAAGTCGTTTGTAGGCTCATCCAGTAAAAGAACGTTTCCACCCTCTTTTAGCATCTTTGCAAGGTGTACTCTGTTTCGCTCTCCACCTGAGAGCTCACTTACCTTTTTCTTTTGATCTTCACCTGAGAAGTTAAATTTGGAGATATAAGCACGAGCGTTAACCTCTCTTCCACCAACATTGATTAGATCAAGGTCACCTACAACCTCTTGAATGATCGTTTTATTGGAGTCCATCTCACGGCTTTGATCAACATATGCAAGTTGAACAGTGTCACCAACAACGAAATCACCACTGTCTGGTTTTTCTTGGCCTGTGATCATTTTAAATAGAGTTGTCTTACCAGCACCATTGGGACCGATAATCCCTACAATACCACCAGGAGGTAGTTTGAAGTTCATGTCATCATATAATAGTTTGTCGCCAAAGCCTTTTGCTACGTGCTCTGCATTGATAACAACATCACCAAGTCTTTGACCATTTGGAATAAATAGGTCAGTGGTCTCATTTCTTTGTTCTGAGCTCCCCTCTTCAACCATTCTGTTATAGTTGTTGATACGGGCCTTACCTTTTGCCTGCCTTGCTTTTTGCGAAGACTTAATAAATTCCAACTCTCTCTTAAGAGCTTTTTGTCTTTTAGATTCAGACTTTTCTTCTTGCTCAAGTCTTGTTGTTTTTTGCTCCAACCAAGACGTGTAGTTTCCTTCCCAAGGAATTCCATGACCTCTATCAAGCTCAAGAATCCAACCAGCAACGTTATCTAAGAAGTAACGATCGTGGGTAATAGCAATTACAGTTCCCTTATATGCTTGAAGGTGTCTCTCTAACCAATAAACGGTTTCAGCATCCAGGTGGTTGGTAGGCTCATCCAAAAGAAGAACATCAGGCTCTTGAAGAAGAAGTCTACAAAGAGCGACTCTTCTTTTCTCACCACCAGATAGAACTCCACACTTTTGCTCTGGAGCTGGACATCTTAGAGCGTCCATTGCCAAGTCCAACTTTGAATCCAAATCCCAAATATTATGAGCATCCATAAGGTCTTGAAGCTTTGCTTGATCTTCTAAAAGCTTGTTCATTTCGTCAGGATCAAGATCAGGATCTGCAAATTTTGCATTTATTGCTTCATAGTCATCACGAATTTTTACTAATTCGGCACAACCCTCTTCTACAATATCTTTAACAGTTTTTTCAGGATCTAGTTTTGGCTCTTGCTCCAAGTAACCAACGCTGACGCCCTTAGAGAGGTTTACATCACCATCAAATTCCTTATCGACTCCAGCGATGATTCTAAGCAACGTAGACTTACCAGCTCCGTTTAAACCTAAAACACCAATTTTGGCGCCATAGTAAAATGACAGGGATACGTTTTTAATAACCGTTTTTCTGCCAGGATAAGTTTTACTAACTCTGGACATTGAAAAAATAATTTTTTCACTCATAGATGTTCCTCTTCATAAATCGTTTTGCCCATTTAACCAAATAAGGGATAAACCGTCTAGTGGCCGGCCTGAAGGGTGCTCACTAATGAGAAGAATAAAAAGAGATAACTTGCCAAAAAGAACAAGGTAATTGTGGCAAGTTTGAGTTTTTTGATCTCTTGCAAGAATGAATCTAGTTTTTGTTCATAACAAAACCAACACTCTAGCCCTAATTCCCTACCTTGTTGTTGATCATATACCCCCTGATTCTTTATTTGAGACAGAATAAGATCCATTCTGTCCTTTATGTGTTCTAGAGACTTATCTTTAGGAAGCTGGGCAAGATTTAGCTGCTTGGCGATTAAATTCACAGGCCTATTCGTTTTAATGTAGATATCTAGAAAGCTTGCACTTTTAAGGTAGCTAAAGAATGGCCCAAACCTCTTTACTCTCAGTCGCCTCATAACCCAAAAGAAGCACGTACTACCTAGAAGCTGCCAAGAGAAAGCAATTATCAAAAATATTGTGGGAATTTTGATTTCAGCATAAGCGATAGCAAAACTCACAAACAGGACACTCATACCAAAGATCATGGCCATTTCTGCAAAGCTTGAAGAAGCAGCAGTTTTGAGCTTTTTCTCTTGCTTGATATCCAACAACAGATTTTTTCTGGTCTCAGCAATATGTTCAAAAATATTGGCACCGGTTGATCTGTACGATTTTAAGAGCTCGTCTAACAACTCGGTAAAGAACTTATACCGGGTCAGTTCAACAGTTTGCCCTTTGGCCAAGTAAAATCTATTTACGTTTAAAAGTTCCTGGTAAAGCTGTTTTCCCGCCTTCTCTTTTGAAAGTCTCCAAGTCTTTGAAATAAAAGGCTCGCTGAAGTCTCTATTAAGAAAAAATAAGGCAAGAGTAGTAATGATAAAACTAGAAATTAAAAATGATGTAAGCATGAGATGTAAATAAGCAATACCGCTGCCAATCAGCTTGACACCGAGTATAACCTTGTGAAAAAACAGGGCATGGAAAAAAGGACCCTTTCAAAAAAGTCAAATTCACCACAAGAAAACGCCGAACTGGTAAAGAAATTTGCCCAGCATGTTTCGACATTAGGTCGTAAAGAGTTGGAATTGACTCAAAAGAAATTGAACTGGCTGTGTTTGGAGTTTGATCCATACAGTGGCGACGAGCTTTCTTCCGAAGAGACAAATATTATAGAAGAGTATGAGCTTGAGTACAGCTTAAGCAACCCGTTTGAATTCACTAACATCGTTCTTCAGATGTTAGACCTACTAGAGACGGAAATAAAATCACGATCACACTGACTTTCAGGCCTTTAAAATGAACAAAATTTTACCCGCATATGATGTGCACCCAATTTCAGTCAAAATGCTCAGAAAAGGACACCCTTGGATTATCAAGGACAAGTTCACTGACAAATTCCACCCTAGAGACCGCTTTATTGTGGCCAAGGATA
This sequence comes from Bacteriovoracaceae bacterium, assembly GCA_023954595.1. Lineage (GTDB taxonomy): Bacteria > Bdellovibrionota > Bacteriovoracia > Bacteriovoracales > Bacteriovoracaceae > UBA845. The sequence goes on from JAGSHJ010000136.1 coordinate 5,113, forward strand.
GAAGAAGACCTTTTGCTCTACTAATCCACGACCCAAGACATAAAGATGTTAAGGCAAGACTTTGGGCCGACAAGGGTGACTTTGCGGCAATGATCAAAAACTTCAGGACAGAACTCTCTCAAAGAATTCAAAAGTCCGTCTTAAAAAGAAAACAAAAAGAGATCATCAAAGACCGTGAAAACTTCTATTTGATCTTTGGTGAGGCCGATCAACTTCCTGGTGTTCATGTTCAATATCTTGCCGGGGAAATTTTAATTCAGTTCTACAGCTATTTCTGGGACTCCTATACGGACTACTTTATTGACCAATTATTGAAAACAATAAACAAGGTTATGGACGTAGAGGTCTTCAAAGGCAATGTCTGGATTCAACACAGAGCGGACGGTTCCTCAAAACAACAAAAAGCAAAAAGCCTAGATCCAAATATCAGCTTCAGAAACGTTGAAGTTAAAGAATTTGGCGTGAAGTATAAAGTGGAACTAGGTAAGGCCTATGACTGCGGGCTATATACTGACATGGCAGCAATTCGTAGCTCCCTTTCAAAAGACTTTGAAAGTGCTAAGTCCGTATTGAACCTATACTCCTATACAGGTGCCTTTAGCCTTTATGCACTCAAGCACAATACTAAAAATGTAGTATCAGTAGATCTGAGTGAGAAATATCTAGAGCAACTCGAACATAACATCTCTCTTAACGAAGAACTTGAAGCAAAGAATCATAAATCTATGGCCATGAGTACTTTGGACTCGCTTAAACAGCTAGCTCAAGAGAAGAAGAAGTTTGATCTCGTTATCTCAGATCCACCATCAAGTTCAAGTGATGGAAACAAGAGAACCAACGCTCTTCAAAACTACGAAAAAGAACTACCTCAAATGGCAAAGCTTTTAAGTGAGAACGGCAAGCTTTTAATTTTTCTAAATACTAGAAGGGTTACTAGAAATAAGTTTGAGGCCAAGATCACAGACATTATTCAAAAGCACAATCTTCCACTAAAAGTTGGTAAGAAGCTTGGTCTTGCTGATGACTGTCCGTTTCTGAAGGGATTTCCTGAGGGATCTTATTTAAAAGGGCTCGTTCTCGTTCATGATTAAAGTAGAAAATCTTACAAAAGAATTTAAAGTTCACAAAAAGGCCCCAGGGCTAATGGGCTCTTTAAGCTCCCTCTTTAATAGAGAATACATAACCAAACAGGCAATTAAAGATATCAACCTTGAAATTCATCAAGGGGAAATCCTAGGGCTGATTGGTTCAAATGGCGCAGGAAAAACAACTCTTACAAAAATACTCTCAGGTATTATCCACCCCACTAGTGGAAAGGTAAGCGTGCTTGGGTTTAATCCATGGGAGCGTGACAACAGATATAGATCTCAAATGTCATTAATCATGGGCCAGAAGGCCCAGCTTTGGTGGGATCTTCCTGCAGCAGACGGTTTTCTGCTTCTTAAAGAAATTTATAGAATAGATGATAAGAACTTCAAAGAACGTCTGGCCTACCTGTCAGAGAGCTTAGGTATAGAAAAAGAACTAAATGTTCAGGTTAGAAAACTAAGTCTGGGTGAAAGAATGAAGGTAGAGCTCATCGCAGCACTTCTTCACAGTCCAAAGGTAGTGTTTCTAGATGAGCCAACTATCGGACTCGATCTTTCAGCACAAAAAGCAGTTAGAAGATTCATTAAAGACTACCGCAAAGAATTTAACCCAATCATGATCCTTACTTCTCACTATATGGATGATATCGAAGACTTGTGTGAGCGAATCGTCATCATGAAGGAAGGCCAATTTGTTTATGACGGTGGCATAAAGCAAGTTCATCAAAAATATGCAACCAGCAAGATGGTAACTGCACAAGCAAGTGCAGGCATTGATAGATACGCGGAGATGCAAAAGTTTCCAAAATCTCTTGGCGAAATAGAAATATCTGAGAACGGAAAAATTGCAGTACGTTCTCCAAGAGAAAAAGTCATGGAAGCTGCAAGCTATCTTATTCACTACCTAAAAATTGAAGACCTCAATATCTCGGAAGAAGATATTGGAGACGTCATAGAACACATCATGGATAAAGGGCATAAAGCATGAGCCGTTGGCCGATTCATGTATTTGCAATGGAGCTTAGAAGAACCGTCACTTATCGAGCTGACTTTTGGGTAAACTTCATAGGCCAAACTTTATTCTCCATCATCATTGCTTACTTTTTGTGGAGTTCAATATTCATCACAATGGATGTCGAGGTTCTAAACGGCTTCACTATGCAAAAGATGATTATCTACTATCTCCTAGTCCCACTTGTTTTTAGAATACAACAAGGACAAACAATAGGCTCAATCAGTAGAGAAATATACGAAGGAAGCTTAAATAAGTTTCTTCTCTACCCCATTAATTTCTATGCTTTTAAAATAATCACTCACTTTGCCGCGGCAGCATTTTACTTTGCTCAAATCTTCTTATTAATTATTGTCTATCAATTGTTTTTCTCGGATGCGGGTGTTTTTGAAATGAGCTTTAAGAAGGCCCTTTTATTCACCATAGCAATGGGATTCACTTCAGTTTCATACTTCTGCCTCAATTCTTTATCAGAGCTTGTGGCCTTTTGGGCCGACTACATATGGAGTCTTGGGGTTATTGTTAGATTCGCTGTATCCTTTTTAGGTGGCGCGCTTATCCCGCTTCAGTTTTTTCCAGAATGGTCTGTGAATGTATTAAACTACACACCATTTCCTTATATGATTTCATTTCCA
>JAGSHJ010000367.1 GCA_023954595.1 Bacteriovoracaceae bacterium
ACTCTACCTTTGGCATCTGTCCCCAGTTATACTTCTCACCTCTATATACAAGTCCCTCTTTAGAAGCGTAGATAGAAGCTCCAAGAGCATAACTTTCTGATGGAGAGAACAGATCTTCTCCGAATGCCACAAACGGAGTGTCTGAGAGGGCCAAATTATAGAGCGTCGGAAAGATATCCTCATGACTTCCTAGTTTCGTTTTATCATAGCTCCGAGGTCTGATGTGCTCAGGTGCATAGATATAGAAAGGGACCTGAAACTTAGAAAAAGACTCACTGCTGTCATAATTTATAAATCCCCAAAAGTTATGATCCCCTGTAAATGCGGCAACGGTATTAGATGCTAATGGCCCATTTTTTACGTCTGTTAAAAAGTTTGCAAGAGATGTGTTGGCATATTGAAAGGCCTCAAAGCGCTTGATGAACATACCTTCTTCCCTAGCGATTCTAGGTTTAAGCTCTTTAGGGATTGATAACGCTGATGGAGCTTTATAGTCGCTTGGCATCTCAAAAGGAGGATGATTACTTGTAGATAGAACAAGAATAAATTGGGGACGCTTGGAGTCCTCCAGTTTTTTCTTAACATGATCAAAGAGATGCTCATCATAAAGACCCCACTCTGTTCCGACTCTGCCCTGAAGATTAAGTGTTTTCTTTATATGATTTTCACCTTCAACATGATGGTAGTCTTGATGCTTGAAAAACTTTCCAATTCCTCTCCAGCCAAGCTTTCCGCCATAGATAAAACTTGTCTCGTACCCATTCTCTTTAAAAGGAATATGAGCGGAGCTATTTAATGCCGTTTGCATATAGCGACTCTCGGACATAAACCTCGCCCCTGGACGATTTGGAATATTTGTAGCGATCGTCATAAGTGAGCCAATAGTTCCATTATCGGACGAGATGAAGTTTTTAAAGTAGATATCCTCATTGATATGCTTCTCTAAAGGTCCTAAGAAATTAAACCCTTCTTGATTATATTGGATCCAATTTCCACCAAAGCTCTCCATAATGAAGACAACGACATGAGGTCGATTACTCTCCACAACGTCATTTACAGGAGTTCGTCTCTGAAGAAGTGTAATAAGGTGCTCTTCTCTTGTAGGAGAAGTGTCATAACCTAAAAAGTCAGTAAAGGCCTGATGGATACCTTCTTTATAACCGAGCTCTTTCTCTAAGGCGTAGTCTGAGGAGTTTCGCTTACTTCGCATTTTGTAAGCTACTTGAAAGCTCACTATTCCATTTAAGGCAGACTGATTAATGAAGATACTTGGTGAGAAGTCTGCGTATTTCGGAGACAAAACCATATCCCCATATCCACCTCTTGCTCCACCAAACAGAAGAACAACAGAGGCCAGACTCATAAAAATATACTTGAAAGGACCTGGCTGGAAAAAAGAGCGGCTACGATCCAAAGAAGAAAATATTTTCCTACAACACATGGCCAATGCAGCGATGAAAGCGGCCGCACCTAATAAGATATAACCCACAGGATAGTTCTTCCAAAGAGTGGTTGCCAAGGCCTTAGTGTCGTCTTCAAGGATTCCAAAAAATAGAATATTGAGCCTATCTTGGAAAAAGTTATAAAAGGCCAAGTCACTTCCAACGAAAAAGATGACCACTGCTGCCGCGAAGAAGTAAAAGAGAGAGCTTAGTCCAAACCATTTATTGGTGAGGGATCTGGATTTAAATAGCGATAAAATAATAGATACGACTACAAATGGAGCAAGAAGGTATGAGCTCACAATAGTGTCATATCTCCAGCCCATATAAAAGGCCTGACTGATATCCCACACATGCTCACTTAAAAGACCCTTTGGCGCATAGTAGAAGATAAAAAATGCACGGGCGCCAGTCATGACAACTAGAAGTAAAAGGTAATAAAGAAAGCCACGTTTTAATGAACCAAATAGGAAGTCATTTCGGTTAAGTGATGCACGCATATATATATTCCAGAATTAGATGTTTTAGAAAGTTATCTTAGAATATTTCTGCAAGCTTGTCATGGAGGGAAAAGAGAAGACCTCGCGATATGCGAGGTCTATATTTATACTAGATTGTATCAGTAACCAATTGTCCTGTTTGCTCTGGGTCAAGCCAGTCAACAAGTCTTGTACCTACTTCGCCCTCACCTTCCCAAGAAGTATGAATACGGCCATACCAATCAGAAGTATTTGATCTACATGATGCATAGCCACCATGAAGTTGACCAATTACTCTTCCATCAGCATTAAATAGTGGTGATCCAGAAGATCCTGGCTCTGTTGTACCAACATCCCAATTATGCACTCTAATATGAGTTGTATCTCCAGGAACCTCTTCTTTAAGGTAAGAAGTAATAGTTAGTGGATCATAGTCAAAACTAATTGATTTCTCATCTGTAGATGGGTGGTGAATAGCTGTTGCACCAACTGTTTCAACATCTCTTGCGTCAAATCCAGCAAATGTCACGCCCCACTCAGGGTTTGGACTCTGAAGAAGCTTAACGATAGAAAAGTCAGACTTGGCACTACTTGCTAAGAATTCTGAACCAGTATTAAACTGATCAAGCTGGCCATCTTTAGTTCCACCACATTCACTTGACTGGTAGTTCCAGTAAACAACAAGGGATGCAGCTTTATACCTATTTACTCTACAATGTGCAGCAGTCATAAATAGTGGTGTTCTATCATTAGAAGTATTATTTACCATGAAGCCCGAGCAGAATGTACTACCACCAGTTGAGATAACACCAACTGAATTGATTTCTTTTTGCCAGTCATCACCCTCTTCACAAACAACGTCAACGTTACAAGAACCTGACTTCTCTGTAGTTTGTGTAAAAGTTCTAAATCCTTGATTCACTTTAGTTAAAGTCAACTCAACTTCATCAACTTCAGAAGCTGGGACTTGAAGTTCAATCGTCACATCGTCAGACATGATAACTGGTGTCCAAATTTGGTTATGAACATTGTTATCCTCTGCAGTGAAGTCTCTCATTCTTTCTGAAAAGTCAGTGGAGCGAATAGAGAGTTTAGCATTTGGAGATAACTTGAACTGCTCAAAAGCAAAGTTTAGTGAAACTGCGTTTGTTGCAGTTACTCTTTGACTCCAAACTAGAACATCTCCGTTTTGTTCCCAATCACTTGGTGAGATATTAACAACTCTAGGAACAGCAAATCTTGGCGCATTGCCAAGTTTTTCGTTGGCCAATTCTTTATTGTGCAATTTGTGGATATCAAGCGGTGGAAAAGAAATAGTCGGTGCAGCGTAAGCGCCTACACTAACTAGACCCGCCAATAGAATTCGTGAAAACATTTAGAACCTCCATGTTCAAAATAAAACAATGCTTCATTATAAACGCAGGCATGATTTTCACCTATAGCAAGTCAGTAAATGTAAGTTTCAGCTAAGCAACGTCGTGGGAAGCAATGCTAGAGCGGATTAGGGCGAAACTGGCTATTCCCGCCAACAAGTTAGAAATTGCTCCTGCGTAAAAAACACCCTTCATTCCAAAGAATTTCGAG
>JAGSHJ010000505.1 GCA_023954595.1 Bacteriovoracaceae bacterium
CCTGTAGTCCTGCCAATAAAGGCTGAAAATGCCAGTTCATGGCCCATGCTACATAGTGAAGTTAAAGCGACAATGACCAGTATAATTGATCTATGCATTGAATTTCCTCAGAAAGAAGAAGCTCGACAATGAATTTATGTCATCATGGTAAGCAATGCTTAGGACTATGATAACTACGCCTACAAACAAACCAAGAACTTTAAAACTACCGCGTTTAACAACACAAAAAGCGCTTACAAGGTTTGCTCCTGCAACGACAAATGCAGTAGGCACAGTCCCAAGTTTTGGTAAAAATATAAAAGGAAACGAAACGGCGGCTACAAACATCGCCAAATAATCGACTCCTAAAATGATGTGTTTTTTATGTGAGGTTTGCATGAGATAAGGCAACTCCATCCCAGACAATAGACCAATTATAATAATTGAAATGTAGCCTACAGCAATATCAAGTCTCAAACCAACTACCTCTCCATGCAGAACCAAAGCGAGCGTAGGCAATGTAAGAGCGCATGCGCACAAGGCCATCTCAGTCATGAAGAACACTTGGTCTTTTGAAAATTTCTTTTCTACGATGCCAAACAGGTACGCACCAATTCCAAGGCAGAAAGTGAAGCAAGCGATCGTAAGGGAGTATTGTACAATAGCTCCACCGACCAGAGTTGTAAGAATTTGTGCCAATACGAATTCGTAAATGAGACTAGCAAAAGCTACGATGAATGTGGCACTGGCGCGGACTCTGAACCCAGGAGACTGGAATACTAGAGAGTCTTTAAGGAACATCAAGTGCCTTCATTCGATCTTTGATCCCGTCAAAATAGTCTTCAGTTTTATCAATATACTTTTGGTCGGCACTAAGAAGAAATAGATAGTTCCCGGCATTGTCACGGCGAGGAACCCATGCAACATAAGTGTTAACAAAGTTAGAGTTTCTACTTTGATAAATTGAAATTTGTTTTAGTCCAGAACCTTCATTTGACTGAACAGTTCTAATTTTTTTAATCTCCTGAAGGCCATCACCAATAGTTGGCACTGTCGACTTCTCTGATAAAAATTCAAAGAGCTCCCCCTCAGTCGGTACATACTCAGATGCGAAGATAGAAAATTCTGCAAGGTTTTTATCGTCTCTACCATGCAAGATGATCATGTCATCGCGCTCAGAGGGCATCTCAACAAAACTAAACCCAGGAGGGAAATCGAATTTCAAAAAGGCCTTATCCAAAAACATTTTTTTGGCCTCTTTACTGGCATGTACTTGTCCAAACTTTCTCTGCGCAATTTCAAACTTAGGGTCCGGACTAACTACAGACATAGTAGTCTCTCGAATATTATTTAGGACTTTTTTGGCCTCATCGGCCACCTTGCTTATATATTCAGGATTAGATTCAAAATCGCTGACAGTGGGCGCATTAGAGCTCCCTTTGGCAGAAGAGCCAACTATTTTACCTGTTTTTAGGCCTATATCATCTTGCGTTTTATAGTTAATAAATAAAACTGTTCCGAAAAAGGCTATAAATATTAGGAATTTAACCCGCAACTGTATCAATTTCTTCTCTGTTGTTAATGAAACTTATTTGTTTAAATATATAATATATAGACTACACAAATTGGCAGATCAGTTAAAGGGGTAAAAATGGAGATTAAGAGACGACTTTCTATAGGTAAACGTGGGTTTTCCCTGGTAGAAGTCATGGTTTCGCTTGGTCTTCTTGGCGGTATTGCTGCAATAGTTGCAATGCTGTCGAATCAAATGAATAAAAATCAGAACACGATGGAAGTAAAGCTCGATGCTCAAGTATTCTCTGCAGGCTTTACAGCTTACTTGATGAGCGAATCTGCTTGTTCTGCGCTAGTCTCTAAAACACCACCATCTGCTAGCAGTAACCCAATTAACTTATCAGTTCAGGGCTTTGCAGGTTTTGGAGTAAACCCCAATCAAACCCTTCAAGCTGGTACTGTAATCTCTAAAAATTTAAAAATGGACGAGCTTACATTAAAGACAAAAGATGGAGTGACACCACTTAATACTACAGTTAACGGAGTACTTTCCAAGAAGTCTATCGTCCAAGTCAAGTATACACTTAAGGCAAGTAATGTTGCTAAAAAAGA
>JAGSHJ010000486.1 GCA_023954595.1 Bacteriovoracaceae bacterium
AAAGGAGTCAGTATGGAATAAAGACCAAAAGGCGGCCCTTAGCGTATGAAGAACGTAGCCGGAGGTTTCTAACTCCTCCCAAGGAGTATAGGGGATGGATCTTAGGTACTCTTTCATCTTTGTACAAGAGTTCGGAGTTCTTTCTAGTGCATTTTCATAAATCATCTTTTTATCAAGCCCCTCATAAGCATCCTGAAGAGCTGCGATAAAGACCTCATCGGAGGCCTTGCAGTTAAGGGTGTTATGGGTCATGGCTGTTTGTTTATTTATGATCTCTTTATTAAATGGAACGAGTGATAGAGGGGCACAACGCATGAGGGAGCCATTCCCTTGATCAAACTCTCCGGTTAAACCCCACTGACCTGGTCCCTTACCATCAATCATATTCATGATGGCGTAGTAAGTGGTTCTTCCCATATCTTTAGGATCCGTCATCTTCCAATCAATAAACCTACTTGAAAGATCATAAACATCTAATGATGGATCAATTGCCAATGACTCTAAAAGCATGAGCATCATAGTGGTATCGTCTGTCGGTTCACCAGGGAGCCAGTTTAACTGCCCTCCCCCTTCCATTTCTGTTAGCCAGTCATCTTTCTCTCTCGGAGGCATAAACTCTAATGGCGCCCCAAGTGAGTCACCGATATGGAGCCCTAGTAGGCAGCCGAGTTTTCTTTCGTTAGTGTTCATTATGATCTCCTATTGCCCATCCTAATCAGCAATAGGTTCTATTATAGAACTTGGGTATCTCAATTTATGAGACTTTGCTTCCTCGCAATCCAAATATCCTTAAAAACCTTCCCCACCTTCATCCACTCATCAAAGTCGAATTCATCGGTTTTGGCGTTATTACACCAATAACAGGCCAACACGATATTATCTGGGAAATAACCCTTATGGGCGTCCTTTTGGTCAACTTCCATAGTCGCCCCCTTACAGTAGAGCTTCTTAGTAAAGAGAAGATCATTTTCTTTGAGAAAACGAGTCTTAGATTCTGTAAGTCCACAGTAGATACATTCACGATCAAAGTCGTCTTTACCAAATATCTCTACGGCAAAATGCTCAGGATCTAGTACCTTGTCGAACTCTTTTCGAAATATCTTTTTGGCCTGTTTAATAAGTGACCTATGAGTCTCTTCCCATTGTTCAAACAACATATTTCGCATACGAACATTGGTCATATTATCAAAAAACTCCGTAATACTTTTGGCCACTCTAGATCCTAATTCTAAGGGATCGACTTGAGGAAGATTTTCAAAATCGAAGCCCTCTGCCAAGATAAGACTCATATTATTTGAAACTGCCTCTTCAAGTTCTTTTTCATCACTAGAGTTATCTTCTAAAAAAATAAAGTCTTTTTTAGGAGATCCATCTGTGTCCATGAAAAATTTTTCAAAAAAGGCATCACTTAGTAACCGGTCAAACGAACGAGAGCAAAGGCTATCGTATCGATCCACGGCCGCAACATAGTCTCTACTCCTAAGCCATTTATTGACTCCAAGAATATCAACCATTCCCCACTTCCTCTCAGGGTCGATCTCTTTTAGTTTGTTAAAAAGAACCTCTAAAGCATCTTTATAGTTCGACTCATCTTTGTGCTGCTTGAAAATTTCAAAGCGCTTCTTATCCGTTTTTCCTAGATCGCTATCGTCTGTGGTTTTATTCTTGATAAAAGTTGAGAACTTGGTTGTTTCTTGATTAAAGGATTGAAGCTTAGTTTCTAAATACTCACTTAGAATTTTTTTAATTTCCACTTGCGGCGAAACAATGGCGCAGCAACAAGCGAGAATGCGAAATTCATCTTTACTGTCTTCAGTGAACTCTCCGATACAGCTTTTAACATGCTCAGCAGCTTTTTCAGTATCAAATGCAGTACCAGATAAATACTTATCTTTAATTTCTAAACGAATACTACCTGTCTTACCAGTATCACTGACATCACCATTGATAATCTTCTTAAAGGCCTGAACCTCGTTGTTAATATTAGGAAGTTTTCTCTCTAAGTGCTCAGCAACTTTCTCCCTTGCTTCCTTAGATAGGTCTAATAAAGCACAGCAAAAAGCGAGTTCTCTTTCATGAATCTCCCAGGCCTTATTCTTCTTAGATGATTCTTCCATATATATTCCACAGTTTGTTTTTGTTACAATTATTCTAAACCAATTTTGTCTCAAGAATAGAGACTTCAGCACGTTATTCTGAATTTAAATAAAGGGGTAAGCAGTGAATAATGGCCAAAAAAGAGACATACTAAAAAAGTACTTTATAGAGAATCCAGACAG
>JAGSHJ010000471.1 GCA_023954595.1 Bacteriovoracaceae bacterium
GCAAGGTTGTGGAGTTAAAATGTCGTTACCACAAAGTCAGCTTTGGCGGCCAAACACCTGAAGGCATGTAAAAAGTTAAAGGCATTATCCATTGGGTTAATAGCGAAGATGCTAAGGATGTTGAGGTAAGACTCTATGACCGCTTATTCAAGCATGAGAATCCATCTGCTTGTAAGGACTTTCTTTCTGAACTAAACCCTGAGTCATTAAGTATTGTGACGGCCAAGGTTGAGCCATTTCTTGCTAAAGCTAGTGCTGGGGATCAGTTCCAGTTTGAGCGTATGGGCTATTTTACTGTGGATACTAAGCTTTCCACACCTGAGAGACCTGTCTATAACAGAACGGTAACTCTAAAAGATAACTGGCAAAAGAAACAATAAAAATCATCAGAGCGACGTTGCTTCAAAGGTAGCGTCGCTCTTATCTAGCTCCAAATTCTTAAATTCCCATATCTTTCATGTATAAGAAGTTCTAAAGTTATTCTTAAGATCATATTAAGTATTAATCAAATCTATGGCCTTGACGATAGGTGTATTGTCTAGAGTGTCATTAATTTAGTCTAAAGTCGTACTGATAGGAGCTGAATATGTTTATTAAGAGTGCTGTTGCCATTTTCGTTTCTATCATGTTTATCTCTTGTGATGGTGGTAAAGCTAAGAAGGTTTCAGATCAGAGAGTGGAAGTTCAAAACTCTATCAGCCCATCAGTGCCTCAGGAACTGTCTTATAAAGATTTAACTGCAACTTCAGTTAAAATCACGTGGAGTCCCTCAAGAGACAAGAAAGGCATCGTAGCCTATAGAATCTATAGAGATGAGAATCTTGTGGGCTCAAGTGCAAAAACGTCATTTCTAGATGAAAAACTAAAACCTTCAACAGTCTATACCTACAGGATCAGTGCAGTGGATACTTCTTCTATTGAGTCTGAAAAATCTATGGCATTAAGAGTGAAAACTCATGGTGATACAGATGCTAAGACCAATTTTGGGAAACCAAGAACTCCAGCTGGCGAATCTCACTTCTTGGGTAGAGTTAGGGTGGATTCAAAAAGTACGTACAAATACAATTAAGACCTTCCTTACATTATAAAAAATTACTTACCTTTACTTTCAATTGACGGCTAAGTTGCTGTCTTTACAAAAAATTAACTGGTATCTTTTTGCACCAGTATTTTCAAATCTTTAGCGTTGTGCAAGTATGGCGAAAAATAATTCACTTGGAGGAACCTATGAATTTGTTCGCTTTGCTTATGGCATTGTCTTTTTCCCTAATATCTTTTGCTGATACTTCGGCCTATGAAAGTTTCGTATTTGATGGCTCGAACTTAGAAGAGACAATCGAACTCAATACTGAAAAAACAAAGAAGGAATATAGAACTGTTAGAGTTCCTTCAACCTGTTACCGCACAGAGTATCGTCATAGATGCTTTCAAGAAAGAGTATGCTCAACAAGGTGTCCAAATGGTCAATGCCGTAGATTTTGCAGACCAAGAAGAGTTTGTAGGACTGTTCCTGTGCAAGTTCCATATAGCTGTGAAAGACGTGTTCGAAGAGCCTATGATGTGTTCGATTACTATGTGGACACAAAGGTAAACTTTAAATTTGAAATTGAAGATGTTCTTGCTGGTGCTTTTGAAGACTTCAAAGTCGAAGTATCGGGTGAAAATGTTTCAGTTTCTGTGAAAGATTCAAGAAATTACCTAATCCTACAAGACAAAGTAAGCTCCAATGCTAAAAGAGAAGGAGACACTCTTAATCAAAATCTAGAGTACAGACTAAGATTAATTCCTGCTGAAGTAGTAACATCTGCTCTTGATAATGGAGTGCAAAACGTATCTCTAAATAACGGTGTTGTTCGTTTTACTTTAGGTGCAGGGTTTAATACTGAAGACTTCATTCAAAACCTACAGGTATATAGATCAAGAAGAATCATCTCAGATGTTTTGCTTCTGGATAAAAACCTAAGTGCTGATGACATGGAGATCAGGACTCTTGGTCAAAACAAAGAGATAATGATCGATCTAAATGAAATTGGAGTCGATGTTCCTTCAAGGGTTAGAATTATTTTAACGACAACGTTTAATACTAAAGGCGCAACAATTCTAAATTCTAAGTCTTTTAAGACTGAAGCAAGCGCAAATTGGATTTTTTCTAAATAAATTTTTTATGGGGGAGTGATATCTAAAAGCTCCCCCTTTTTCGTCAAAAGAATCTCCTTCGGGAGTGCCCTTAAGTTGTAAGTACTACTCATTGATCGTCCATAGGCACCGGTATCAGCTATTGCTATAAACTCACCAGCATTAAGTTCGGGAAGTTCTAGCCCCCTGGCAAAACAGTCAGCACTCTCGCAAACAGGTCCTACTACATCAAATCTTTTAACCTCAGTTGCTTGTCTTGAGGGGGAAATGGCATGGCCTGCTCCGTATA
>JAGSHJ010000360.1 GCA_023954595.1 Bacteriovoracaceae bacterium
CAAAATCTGAAACAAATTCAGGATTTATTTTAAATGGTCGTCCACCAATATTTACTTCGGTTAATTCGCCTTCTCTAATGGAATCGATATCATGAGAAAACAAATGCTTAACATGACTTACCGTTGCTGGAGCACCAATTGTTGCTACAGCTTTTATGTTTTCTAATTTTGAGGCTGCGCTAATTACAGATGCGCCACCGAGGGAATGACCAACAAGTAATGCAGGTGCTTTATAATTGTTGTTCATAAAATTGCTTACAGCAATTAAATCTCCGACATTTGCAGAAAAATGACTCTCAGCAAATTCGCCTTCACTTTTACCTAAACCAGTAAAATCAAACCGAACCACACCAAATCCATAATTGGTTAATGCGCGACTAATATTTTTCACAGCACTCAAAGAACTTGTACATGTAAAACAATGTGCAAAAATAGCATAGGCGCGTGGATTCCCTGAAGGTAGCTCTAGGCGACCTGAAAGTTGTTCTCCATTACTATTTTTAAAATTAAATTGTTTAGTGCTCATAGATTGTTCCTCTTAAGGTTTTACTTAATTTGCTCGAGCGTTGGATAATCAGTATACCCTACTTCATCCGGCCCATAAAAGGTTTCTGGTACTGGAGTGTTAAGCTCGCTATTTAGTTCAAACCTTTTTACAAGATCTGGATTTGCAATAAACGGTACACCAAAAGATACAGCGTCCACTAAACCACTATCAATTGCTTTTTCAGCAGACTCTTTAGTGTATTTTTCATTACCAATGAAGACTCCTTTAAATAGCTCACGAAGCTTTGGAGTAATGCTGTCATCTGCTTGATGCTCACGAGTAAAAATGAAACTAATTTCACGTTTATCAAGTTCACGAACAACATAACCAAATGTTTCAAGTGGGTTTGAATCCCCCATGTCATGACTATCACAACGAGGTGCTAGGTGAACTCCTACCTTGTCGCTTCCCCAAACGCCTATGGCCGCGTCTGTAACTTCAAGTAACAATCTTGCTCTATTCTCTATTGCGCCACCATAAATGTCTTCTCTAAGGTTGGTGCTGTCTTGTAAGAATTGATCAATTAAATAGCCGTTGGCGGCATGGATTTCAACACCATCAAACCCTGCGGCCTTTGCATTCTGAGCACCTTTTTTATAGGCCTCTACAATGTCTTTTACTTCTGAAGTTTCAAGAGCTCTTGGAGTTTCATATTCAGTGATTGGTCGAACTAGCGATACGTGCCCTTTAGGTCTCAACGCTGATGGTGCCACTGGTTTATCACCATTTAGAAATGAAGAGTGGGATATTCTTCCAACATGCCAAAGCTGCATAAAAATCTTACCACCTTTAGCGTGGACAGCATTTACTACTTTTTTCCATCCTTGAACTTGCTCTTCTGACCAAATTCCTGGTGTGTTTGCATAGCCAACACCCATGGGAGTAACGGATGTGGCCTCTGTTAATATAAGACCGGCCTGGGCCCTTTGCTCATAATATTTTGCCATTAAGTCATTAGGGACTCTATTTTCACCTGCACGAGCACGAGTTAGAGGTGCCATTATTATTCTATTTTTAAGTGTTAAATCACCGATTTTAAGAGGTTTTAGTAGTGAACTCATATGCATCTCCATTGTTTGATAACTATCTAACAATAAAATCATAATGGAGAAAGTGCAAGACCTATGTTAGATATATATCTAACAATGAAAAAGATAGAACGAATTCCACTAGATAGAATACTTAAGGCCTTGGGAGATCCCATAAGGCTAAGTGTAATCAAACAACTTCTAAATGCTGAAGATCATGAAATGACATGTGGATCATTTGAATACTGTGTCCAAAAGGCAACCTTTTCACACCATATAAAAATACTTATTGATTCACAGATTCTCTGCCAGAGGGTTGAAGGTGTCAGAAAATACCTTTCAATAAACAACCAAATCGAAAACACATACCCAGAGTTATTAGAAACAATCAAAAACTCTTAAGTTACTTTGCCTCAGTAGCACCTAGTATATGAGAGGCCTTCCAGTGTTGAGCATCGTATGCTAGCTCTTGAATTAGATCATCAAACTTCTCTAATGCTTCAGTGTAAAATTCAGGATGGTTAACAAAGTCGGCCGTCTCCCTCCACTTTTCTGATTGAATAAACCTTCCTCTAATTGCACTAGTTAGAAGATCAATCCATGCAGGCGCAGAGTATGTAAAGTTTAGAGATACAGCATCGGACAGAGCTTGTGTTTCATGCCATGCCCCTCTTGGAACAAAGAGAAGTGAACCAGGTGTTAGAGTGTACTCTACAGCGTCGTCAGGCATTTTCTCAGGAACACCTTTATGAGCGTAGCTACTTAGTTCTGGATCCATCACAAGCCCTAGAGTGTGACGGGTCATAGGATTTTCAATATGAGTGTTGGGAGCAATCCACCATTTTTTTGTACCAGATAATTGAAGAACAAAATTGATGTTTTGATCAAAGTGAGTCGCAGTTCCCTGGCCTTGTTTAATAGCGTAAATAAGGCTTCGAGAGTAAGTTAATTGAGACAGACCTAGGTCTCTATGAATAGCTGTTAACCACTCTGATATCAGTGGAGAAATACGATTGGGGTCATCAAAATACAACCCTCTACCTTGAGAGAATAAATCTTTGGCATCATCAACGGATACTCTTGCAGAATTACCTTCATCGGCCACACCTTCAAGATAAGCCCCGACATCAAATGGCCATTGTTCAAATAGCTGATCGAGTGTTCCAAGAAGTGAGCTACTTTTTAATTCATCTAAGAGCACCTCAGATATACTTAAATGAAATGGTGTGTTTGACCGGTAATGCTCAAAGAACTGCGTTAAAGGCATACTTCCAATTAATTTGGCGATTGATTTATTTTCCATGCCCCCTGTATAGCATCCATATGCGTAAACAGGAAAGCAATAGTTAAGGCATTGAATTTATTGCAATCTTTTTTTATTAGAAATGTTATTTCAATTTAAGAAATCACTAATAAAGCTATTTAGCGACTCTTTATTGAATGGTTTTGAAAGTATCCCGTTTGCACCAGCAGCAATGGCCTTTTCCTTCTCCTCCATTAAGGCATGAGCACTCAATGCAAGAATTGGAGTAATAACTCCCTCTGCCCGAAGTCTTTTAATAGCACTTATACCATCCAACTCCGGCATACGAAGATCCGTTAAAATGAGATCATAGGGTTGTTTTGAGTTCTGTGTAATAAGTTCCTTTCCATTTACAACAAAATCAATTTTAAGATTTTCATCATCAAGAAAGTTCTTAATCAGAAAACTTGCATCCTCGTCATCTTCGGCCACAAGAACTCTTTTCACCCCTTGATAATAAATTTTATTAATCGGTTGATTAGGAACCCCAGAAATATCCTCTGTCGATTCATTAACTTGTTCAAAAGGCAGAATCACTTTAAATGTAGTTCCTACTGCCTTCTTCGATTGAACTTCAATTTTACCGTTCATACTAATAACAAGGTTATGAATAATAGATAAACCTAATCCAACACCACCTTTGTTCTGGCAAAAGGAATCATCTTCTTGGGAGAAAGGTATAAATAGATC
>JAGSHJ010000458.1 GCA_023954595.1 Bacteriovoracaceae bacterium
CTGTTTATTTAGAAAAACCAGTAAGTACTAAAAAGCTTCACGAAGCACTTTCTAAAATCAAACCTCAAGGCTAGTAACTAGGCTAGCCAAGTTGTGAGTTTATTTTATCCAATACTCTCGTAAGGTCCTCAATATCTTTGGGATCTAAATCCTTAAAGTTGCACACCATCTTCTCTGGTATACTTTGTGCTTCATCTTTAAGCTTTGTGCCTTTAGCACTAAGAGAGACTATCTTTTTTCTTTTATCTTCTTTGGTGGGCTTCAGGGTGATGAACTTTTTAGCTTCTAGCTTTTTAAGTATAAGGCTCAAGCAGCCTGCATCCACTTTCGTAAATTTTTGCAGTTCTAGAACCGAAGCACTTTCAACTTCCCACAGTGCCATCATTATAATGTATTGAGGGTAGGTAAGGTCTAGCTTGTCTAACATCGGTCTGTAGAGACGTGTTATGCCGTTAGAAGCAATATATAGACGATGGCATAATTGTTTATTCAGTTGTAAGTGTTCAAAACTCATAGGTTCCTCCAAAAACATTATACTTTGTGTACAAACTAATTGCAATTCGTTTTGTTTTTAATTATAGTTTGTATGCAAACTAATTAGATGATGGAGATTATATGACCATTTATGACCACACCTTTAAAAATGCTCAAAACGAAGAAGTAGCAATGTCCAACTATAAGGATAAAGTTCTTCTTATTGTGAACACTGCTTCAAAGTGCGGATTTACTAAACAGTATGATGGCCTTGAAAAACTATACGAAAATTACCAATCAGAGGGACTAGAGGTTCTTGGATTTCCATGCAATCAGTTTGGTGGGCAAGAGCCAGGTTCTGATTCTGAGATTCAAGAGTTCTGTAAATTGAGCTTTGGCGTAAAATTCCCAGTATATGGAAAAATAGATGTTAACGGAAAGAATGCTCATCCATTGTATGAACACCTTAAAGAGCAAGCACCTGGGATACTTGGTTCAAAGTCTATTAAGTGGAACTTCACCAAGTTTCTAGTGGATAGAGACGGGACAGTTCTGAAGAGATTTTCCCCAAAAGATACACCTGCAAAAATTGAAAAAGATATCAAAAGAATACTTTCAAAATAGAGGATAAATTTTATGGAACTATTAAAGAAACTACAATGGCGTTACGCTGCAAAGGCCATGAATAAAGAAGTCGTCCCTGAAGAGAAAGTGAATAACATTCTTGAGGCCGCATCCCTTGCTCCCACCTCAAGTGGGCTTCAGCCGTTTGAGATCTTGGTTGTAAAAAATCAAAAGCTCAAAGATAAGATTAGAGAAGTATCCTGGAATCAATCAGTTGTAAGTGATTGTTCACATCTTCTAGTTTTTGCCGCATGGGATACATACACAGAAGATAGAATTAATAGAATGTTTGACCTGACCAACGAAGTTCGTGGTTTTAAAAATGAAGGCTGGGAAGCATATAGACAAAAGCTTCTATCAATTTATCCTCAGAAAGGCCCTGAAGAGAACTTTAACCATGCAGCAAAACAAGCTTATATCGCATTTTCTCAAGCAATTACTGCTGCGGCCTTTGAAGGGGTGGACAGTACTCCAATAGAGGGCTTTGATCCAGAAGCTGTGGATGAGATTCTTGATCTAAGAAATAGAGGTCTTAGAAGCTCTGTAATGCTACCTCTTGGATATAGAGATGCAGAGAATGACTGGCTTGTGAATCTAGTTAAAGTTAGAAAACCAAGAGAAGAACTAGTAACAATTATTGAATAAATCCCATACTCCCTGTGGGATTCCCTTCCTTGATGGCCTATGGTCAAAATATGATCATAGGCCCCCTTAAAAAACTATTTTAAAATTCGCACAGGCCTTGCTGTTTCAGGGTTGTCTGGCCAATGGTGTTTTGGATATCTGGCCTTCAATTCTTTTTTAACCATGCTCCAGGAACTATTCCAAAAGCCTGGTAAATCTTGTACGACTTGTGCCACTCTATTTGCAGGAGATAGAAGCTTAATGGTCAAAGGGTATCTAGCTTCAGCGATACTAGGATGTTCAATGCATGAGTAGAGATCCTGAATTCTTGCCTCTATACATGTGTGTTGCTCATAGTGAACTTTGAAGCTTTTTCCATTTTTAAGCTCTATTACCAGAGGTGCCTGATGGTCGAGAACATATTGATCCTGAGGGGAGAGTTGTTCATATATTAAATTATTTAATCCCTTCTCGATTAGATCCTTATAAGTCGTCGTTTCTTCAACGCACGATTCAAGAAACAACTCAAACATATCATTTTCAAATAAAGGGCAGTTATGCTCGATTTGAGCATTATCTAAAATCTTCACCCTCTGGTTATATTGGTCAAGTGCAGAGTCGTCTTTGAACGGCCAAGGCCAGTTCTGCTTCATTAAACTAATAAGGGACTCACCCTTGGGCACAACGGGAGCGTTAGCGTTCTCTAGTAATGTGAGCTTTCCATATTTAGTTAAGCTCGTTATTGAGACAGTGCCCTTTTTCTCATTAAGGGAGCTAAGCTTCTCCTTGCTTATAAAACCATTATTGGCTGCTAGTAACAGTTCTTTAGAAATCTTACTGGCAGCTTGAATCGTGGTTCCAACTGCTGCATTAGCCTTGGGGTCTTCTAGTGC
>JAGSHJ010000325.1 GCA_023954595.1 Bacteriovoracaceae bacterium
CGTTAGGTGTCGGTTCCCATTTAAAGTCATGGGGTGTAGGGGAAAGTCGTATCACGGAACTTGATTGGTGGCAGAGTACTGTAAGAGATGGTATCGACTTTATTGCTACGCCTGCTCAGCACTTTTCAGGTAGAACAGGCTTTAATGATAACGAGACGCTTTGGGCATCCTGGGTGATTAAAACTAAGGATCAAAGAATCTATTTTAGTGGTGACTCTGGATACGATACCCACTTTAAAGATATAGGTGATAAGTACGGCCCTTTTGATATCGCATTTATAGAAAATGGGCAATATAACAAAAGTTGGGAAGCTGTACATATGATGCCTGATCAAGCCGCACAGGCCTATTTTGATCTTAAGGCCAATATGTTTTTCCCCATTCATTGGGGAATGTTTGAACTGGCAATGCACAGTTGGTTTGATCCAATTGTACAAATAGATAAGCTATCACAAGAGAAAGGAATAAACTTAATAACACCAAAAATTGGAGAGTCTATTACTTTAACTAAGGAAATAAAGACGACAAAGTGGTGGGAATCATACCTATAAATAGGAGAGAATAATGGCATACAAAATTTCAGATAGTGGATTCAAAGATTGGCACCCTAACAAGTTAAACGACTTGGATGGAAAAACATTTTTTATAACAGGAGGTAATTCTGGAATTGGACTTGAAGCGGCAACTATTCTTGCATCTAAAGGTGCAAATATTCTCATTAGTTCAAGAAGTGTTAAAAAGGCCGAGATTGCAGTTGGAAAAATAAAGAAGAACTCTCGTGCTAAAGTTGATTACGTTATTCTGGATCTTTCTAGTAAGGACTCAATTGACAGTTGTACTGCTGTTGTAAAAGAAAAATATAATAAGCTTGATGCTATTATTAATAATGCTGGAATAATGCAAACTCCACAGACCAAAACTGTTGATGGTCATGAGCTACAGTTTGCTACTAATCATTTAGGGCACTTCTATCTAAATTCACAATTATTTAATCTTGTTGAAAAAGCAGCAGGCAGAATTGTTGTTGTCTCAAGTATAGCCCATAAACTTGGAGGTATAAACTTTGACGATATTATGCATGAGAATAATTATGATTCAACAAAAGTTTACGCTCAAAGTAAATTGGCAAACCTTATGTATGGATTAGAACTTGATAGAAGATTGAAGAATACAGGAAGTCCGGTTGCATGTGTTATCTGTCATCCAGGATATTCAAATACTAATCTACAGAGTACTGGGCCAAAGCTAGGCTGGAAGTTTCTTTATAAATTTACGAATATTCTTATTTCTCAACCTGCCTTTAATGGAGCAATTCCAACAGTATTAGCGGCAGCTGGTGAAGAGGCAGTTGCCGGTGCATATTACGGACCTCAGCTTATGGCCGAAAGCCGAGGTCGAGTGAGTGATGCTAATGTTGCAAAGCAAGCACTAGATGAAAAAAGTGCAGAACTTCTTTGGAAGAGAAGTGAAGAGCTTCTAGATTATACTTGGGACATACATTAAAGTAGCATATCTCTTATAAAAACACCTGTAGGGCTCTCTGTAATTTCGCAAACGTCCTCAGGTGTGCCCTGTGCAATAATTTGTCCTCCTCCCTGACCACCTTCTGGCCCAAGATCAATAACCCAATCAGCACATTTTATAACGTCCAGATTATGCTCTATGACCACAATCGTGTTACCGGCATCTGTTAGTTTTTGTATGACATTAAGGAGATTTTCAATATCCTGAAAATGCAAACCAGTGGTAGGCTCATCCAGAATAAAGAGTGTCGAGCCAGTATCTCGTTTTGAGAGTTCTCTTGCCAATTTTATTCTTTGCGCTTCCCCTCCCGATAATGTCGTTGCTGGTTGACCTAGCTTGATATAACCGAGTCCGACTTCCATGAGAGTATCTAATATCCTTGCTATTTTTGGATGATTCATAAAAAGTTCTCTCGCTTGTTCAACTGATAAATCAAGAACGTCAGCAATAGAGTGTTGTTTAAATTTTACTTTTAACGTTCCATCATTAAAGCGCTTGGTTTTACATTCGTCACAAGCAACCATGACGTCGGCCAGAAAGTGCATCTCGACAGTAATATATCCATCTCCTTGGCACTTCTCACATCGTCCACCCTTTACATTAAAGGAGAATCTACCCTTCTTGTAGCCAAGCATTTTTGATTCAGGAAGCTCAGAAAAGAGGTCTCTTACGAGATCAAAGAGTTTTGTATACGTTGCTGGATTACTTCGCGGTGTCTTGCCAATAGGCTTTTGATCAATATTTATAACTTTATCTATGTACTCTAATCCCGTGAGCTTAGAATGTTCTCCGACTTCAAGTTCTGATTTGTGAAGTATATTATTCAGTGCAGGATATAGTATTTGATTTACAAGAGAAGACTTTCCAGCTCCAGATACACCTGTGATGCATGTAAATAGGCTTATCGGTATATTACAATTTACATTTCTTAAATTGTTGGCCTTTGCTCCATGTATTTTTATCCAGTCTCCAGTTGAAACTCTTCTCTCTGTTGGCACCTCTATTTGTAATTTTCCTGATAAGTATTTACCTGTAATAGAGGATTTATTTTTCTTTAGTTGTGAAGGAGTCCCTTGGGCAATTACTTGTCCTCCCAGACGGCCTGCTCCTGGCCCAATGTCCATTATCCAGTCAGCAGACTCCATTGTCTCGTGATCGTGCTCGACAACAATTAGAGAGTTGCCAATATCACGTAAGTGACAAAGAGTTTTAATCAATTTTATATTATCTCTTTGATGGAGGCCGATTGAAGGCTCATCTAGTATATAGAGAACTCCTGTTAACTCACTTCCTATTTGTGATGCTAGTCTTATCCTTTGGGCCTCGCCTCCAGATAGGGTCGGACCATTTCTATCTAAGGAGAGATAGTTGAGACCGACGTTCACTAGAAAACCAAGTCTTGTTGTAATTTCCTTGAGAAGTTCTTCTGAAATTGTTTTATTATTTCCAGTTAATTTTAGCTTTAAGAAGAAATCATGACAGTCTTGGATACTCATTGAGGTGATATCAATGATTGATTTTTTCTTTAAATGTACAGAGGTGACTTCAGGTTTTAACCTTTTCCCGCTACATTCACGACAGGGAAGTACTGAAGTATACTTGGTTACCCAGGATCTCTTTCCATCTGTTTTTGCTTTCATGTAGAGTCTAAGTAGTCTTGGGATTAGCCCTTCGTAATTTGCTGTCCAGTTGTACTCACTATCATCACCTTCCCATACAAGATCTAGTTGATGTTTTGGATTGTCTGAGCCATAGAGAACTCTATCTCGAAGCGTCTTAGAGATTTTATTCCAAGGCTTATCCAGTGGTAGGCCCCAACATTCTTCCATGGCATTTATTCTAGCTAATCCCCAGTTTATTCCTTTTTTTTCTCCATTAGCATGAAAATAATTATCCCAAGGCTTCATTCCGCCCATGCAGATTGAGATATTTTTGTCGGGGACCATTTTGTTTTCATCAATAGTCGTAACGTGACCTATTCCATTACATGATGTGCACATTCCCTGTGGGGAGTTAAAAGAGAATAACTGTGGAATTAGTTCTGGAAAAGCATGTCCACAGCAAGTTCTTTGTTCACTCATTTTTAAATCTTCTCTACCTTCAACGTGAACTATAAGTTGTCCATCACCAGCCTTTAGGGCAACTTCTACACTGTCTAATAGTCTTCTTTTTAGCTTGGATTCTTCCTTTACTTTTAAGCGATCAACGACAACTTCTATATTGTGTTTCTTGTTCTTAGCTAGTGAAACGACATCATTTATATTTTGAATTACTCCATCTATTCTGACTCTTGTGAAACCATCGCCTCCAAGTTTTAAGAGTAGGTCTTTGTATTCACCTTTTCTATTGTCTACGATAGGAGCAAGGATAATCACTCTTGAGCCTTCTGGGATTTTCAATATTTGTGCCACCATGCTTTGAGCGTCTC
>JAGSHJ010000428.1 GCA_023954595.1 Bacteriovoracaceae bacterium
AATTCCAAACAGCGTCCAGTAGGAAGTCCCAATTATGTGCGTACACACGAAGAGGATAATTTATAATGAGATTTATAAAATTTGATTCATCAGACTTGAGCGCAAGTTGGTGCAGATACTCATTAAAGCGATCCACCAAATCTTTTTTCTTTAAATGTTCAGAGATTAAAAATAAATACTGAGTTGCTTGCAGCTCATCCTCGGACTTGCATGCAAGAAACTCTTTTTCGGCCTGTAGATAGGACTTTGAATTATAAAGCTCAAGAGCTTGTTTCACCCGAGCGACTCCTAAGAAATTCGTAAACTTATGACTATTTTAGCATTTTTTTGCTAAAAAATTTGTGTCATACGAATTTTTCCTAAAGTCTTCGTCGGCCAAGATTCTTTGATGCAAAGAGATATTAGTTTTGATACCACCAACAACTGTTTCACCAAGAGCACGTCTTGCTCTGTTGATACATTCATCTCTATTAATACCTGACACAATTATTTTAGAAATCATTGAGTCATAGTATGGTGGAACCTGATAACCAGTATAAATATAGTCATCCACTCTTATGCCTAGACCACCTGGACGGTGATAATGTGTTATTAGCCCAGGAGAAGGCATAGATGTAGCAGGATCTTCAGCATTAATTCTGAATTCCATTACATGACCAGTAAGCTCAACATCTCTTTGAGAGTATCTCATTCTATTGCCACAAGCATGTAGAATTTGCTCTTTGATAAGATCGATATTACTTCTTTCTTCTGTAACTGGATGCTCTACTTGAATTCTTGTATTCATTTCCATGAAGTAAAATTCTTGAGTATTCAGATCATATAAATATTCAACAGTACCTGCAGAGTCATAACCCACATGGCGGGCAAGACGAACAGCTGACTGACAAATTTCTTCTCTTTTCTCAGGAGAAAGTACTGGTGATGGAGATTCCTCAATAACCTTTTGAAATCTTCTCTGAATAGTACAGTCTCTCTCACCTACATGAACAATGTTTCCATGTTTATCAGCAAGAATTTGTACTTCAATATGTCTTGGGCTCTCAATATATTTTTCAATAAATAGAGTGTCGTCGCCAAAGCCTGCAAGTGCTTCTTTTTTCAAAACAGCAACAGTACTTATAACGCTATCTAGCTCGTCTACCCTTCTCATGCCTCTTCCACCACCACCGGCAGATGCTTTAATGATTACGGGAAAACCCATCTCTTTAACTTGGGACAAAATTTCTTCGTCTTCCAGTTCGTTTACATGGATTGGCTCTAGAGTCGGAACACCAGCAGCTTTTGCAATTGCCTTAGACTCAATTTTATCACCCATTGAGTGAATACAATCGATATTAGGGCCGATGAACTCCACGTTCCACTTTTTGCACATCGTTGCAAATTCTTCGTTCTCCGCAAGGAAACCATAACCAGGGTGAATAGCATCCGCACCTGTAATTTCTGCAGCCGATAGAATTGAAGGGATATTTAAATAACTAAGTGATGACTTTGCCGGACCAATACATACGGATTCATCAGCTAGTTTTACATGAAGTGAGTCCTCATCCGCTTCAGAATGAACACTTACCGTTTCGATTCCCAGTTCTTTACAACTACGAAGAACACGAATGGCAATCTCTCCACGATTTGCTATCAAGATTTTTGAAAACTTTTTCACAGATTAACTTCTTATTTTAAACAGTGTTTGGCCGTATTCAACCAAGCTTTCGTTTTCCACACAAATTTCTACAATTTCACCAGAGATGTCAGACTCAATTTCATTCATGATCTTCATCGCTTCAAGAATACAAAGAGTTTGACCGTTGGAAACTTTATCTCCAACTTTCACATAAGCGGCCTTGTCTGGTGATGGTGACGCATAAAAAGTACCAACAAATGGTGACTTAATTTCGTGAAACTTCTCTCCAGTTGAAGCAGAAGCACTAGCAGCACTTTCCACTTTCGCAGGCATTGCTGCTGGAACGTGAGTCATCACAGATGTTTGTCCACCAAAAGCTACACTTAGCTTTTGCTCTTTAGTTTCGTACTTAAGCTCGCTAACACCTTCGTCTTTAGCCAACTGAATAAATTCTTTCAATATTTTTAAATCCATAATTAATCCTAAGACTTTACTCTTTCAACGTATTCGCCGGTACGAGTATCAATTTTTAATTTTTCACCTTCTTCAATGAACAAAGGCACACTTACCTGAAGACCAGTATCCATAATAGCCTTTTTACTACCACCTTGAGCAGTATCGCCTTTAAGACCTGGGTCAGTTTGAGTTACAACTAGCTCTACAAAGTTTGGAAGATCAATTGAAATTGGTCTCTCATTAAAGTAGAGAATTGCCACTCTAATACCATCTTGAAGATATAATTTAGCATCGCCTACCTGGTCGTGACTCAGGTGTACAGATTCATATGTTTCCATATCCATGAAGTTGAATCCATCCATGTCACCATAGGTGTATTCCATTTCTTTCTCATCCATGTTTGGAACATCAACAGTATCTACACCAGCTTTATAAGTTCTCTCTAGAACCTGACCAGTAATTAAGTTTTTGATCTTTGCTCTTACAAAAGCAGAACCTTTCCCAGGGTTGATGTGAGCAAAACTCACAACGATGAAGGGTTTGCCCTCGATTTCGATTTTCAGACCGTTTCTAAAATCTGTAGTTTGGTATTTCATCAGTAGCCTTTTATAGATAAAAATTTACAACTTAGTTTTTTAAATAATCACTTAGGACGGCCATGAAGTAAGCATCCCGTCCAAGCCCACACATTATCTTAGAAGCAACTTTAGCAGTCAACAATGTTTGTCTAAACTCTTCTCTAGAATGAATATTTGTTAAGTGAACTTCAATTATTGGGCGTTTCAAGATTCTCAACGCGTCATAAATTGCAACAGATGTATGGGAATATGCGCCAGGATTGATAATCAGTG
>JAGSHJ010000285.1 GCA_023954595.1 Bacteriovoracaceae bacterium
AACCCAGGCGCACTTTTCAATTTCAGCGACACCTTCTTTCATGGGCTTTCCCATCTCCTCTGCCATAAGTTCTGCATATTCAAGCTTTTCGTATCTTAGAATCCTAGCGACCTCTTTCATGAGCTTTGCTCTTGCAACAAAACCTGTATGTTTCCAAATCGCATTGGCCTTTTGCACATCATTTAAAACAGCATCAACCATTGTTTTTGAATATTCTTTATACTCTCTGATAAGTTCTCCATCATGTGGATTTATACTTTTCATTGAGAACTCCTTTATTTGGACTTTAAGGTCTTTCTTATCTTTTCAACTCGTTTTCTGTTGGCATCCATATCTGAATGGCCAACTCTAGAAGCTGAACGTACATGCCAAAAACCATCAGTCTTATAAAGCTCCAAATCATCTACAAACTTAAATATTTTAGACTCAAAGCTAAAGCGAAGATAGTTTTCTTCTTCTTGTTCAAGTTTCGCGCCGCCAAGACTCAATATTACATTCTTTAACTCAGTTACTTCATGGGTGCCATTTATTGGATCAATCTTGTGAATATCCTGGGCAAAGCTTGAAACACAATTAGGTTTGTCAGGGCATGGAGTTAGCTTGCCTTGGACGTGACCTAAGAGAGGTGAGTTGTTTTGGCTTTCAATGCCTAGCATGAACAAGCGAATGAGGAATATTACGATAACGACAAATACGATAATTAAAATTTTTTTCATCTGAGAATTGTAAATCAAAAGCAGTATAAGGCAAAACAGCGGTGCAGTATTTGTAGAGGCCAAATCTAGGATTGAAAATATCTATTGATGGCATGGATTCTGTCTATTTTACGCTTTTGAACGCCGCTTCTAAAATTAGGCAAATAAACACAAGGAGGTTTTATGTTTAAACGATTTTTTTATATGGCAGTAGGCGCATTATTTTTGGTCTCATGTGCTAGTCAGTATGAAGCTGAAAAGGCCGTAACAAGAGCGGAAGTTTCAGATTCTCAACAACAGCAATCCAAGATGGCCAGTGACTTCTCAGGAGACCTGAGATCCGTTTACTTTGAAACTGGTAAATCAGAATTAACGGCAAGATTTAAAAATAGATTGGATCGAAATATCGACATTCTTAAAAACAACCCGCAATTCAATGTGTACGTAAAAGGACATGCTGATAGAAGAGGTGCCGAGAGTATGAACTGGGAACTTGCTATGAAAAGAGCAAAGGCCGTTGAAGACTATCTTGTTCAACAAGGAGTCTCTAGAGATCGTGTTTATACAATCTCAAAAGGTGAAGCGGATCCAAAAGTTACAGCTGCGGATGAGAGTTATTTCCAAATCAACAGAAGAGTTGACTTTGAACCATTCAAATCAACTTCCGAGTTAGCGGAATAATTTATAAAGGAGGTGAATATGAAAGTATTAGCAATCATTGCATTCTTTTTTCACGCCACCTCCTTTTCACAAGTCTCGGGTGAGGGGGTCTATGAGACTCCTGATCTCGTTGTAACTGGATTAGATTTTGAAAACATGACTGAATGCTGGGCCAAAATTTATGATGGCCCAAATTTCAATGGCCGATCTATTACAGTCGTAGGCTATACCGCTTGGGCGGATCTAAGCCTCAATGGATGGCCGAACTGGGAAGGACAGATAGACAGCGTGATCGTAGGCCCTGGTGCGACACTAAGTTTATATGGACTACCATTTTTTGCTGATGAGGATCACACCATTACTGGTGGAGTCTCTGTGAGTAATTTAACTGAAGTTCCATTAGGAGATGCATTAGAATCGTTACGATTAACCTGCACTCGTGACGAATAAATGAAGAAGGGGAGGATCTATGTCCCCCCCCGACTGTATAAAGATTGTAAGCTTGTTTTAAATTAAGCAGCTTCTTCTTCGGTCTGTACTTCTTCAACTTGTGCCTCTGGAGCTTCAATGGCCGGAGCAACTTCGTCAATTGGTTGAAGCTTCGGATAGTTACAAGCTACTAGAGTCTTGTCAGGGCTTTCTTTTATTTCAAACTTATTCGAGCCCTTAAGATCAGAGACGTGTATAGAGTTGCCCAGATCGAGTTTTGATACATCTACAACAATGGTTTCTGGTATGTCACAGGCCTTTCCGTGCACTAGGACTGTTTGAGTTTGTTGTTGTAGTATGCCGCCTTCTACTAGGCCTTTGGCCTTTCCTTCAATTAGTAATGGAACTTGCATCGAAATCTCTTCGTTTTTATTAAACGCGTGAAACGACACATGTAGGAGCTTGCTTGATGCTGGCTCTTTTTGAGCTTCTTCAATTGAGGCCAGATAGGATTGACCATTAACCTCAATACTCACTTTTCGACCACCATTCTTTAAGCAGTTCACCAGAGCGTGGTTAGGGATTTGAATCTCAGTACTCTCGACACTCTTGCCGTACATGGAGCAGGGAATGAATCCGCTTTTTCTAAGCTTCTTGTTTGATTGTCCCGCATCTCTAGATTGTGCTTTTAAATTTAACGTCATAAGTACCCTCCTTTTAAAGGATCAGTAAGTACTCGGGCACAGCTAGGCCCTTTTTCAGTATGAAACTCAAAAAGACTGTTAATTCAGTGACTTGTGGCACTTGTGAGATTAATTCTAGTGGAGTAGTTTAGCTCTCATGTTAAAAATTATCTTATCTATCCCATTGTTGTTTTTAATAAGTTGCTCAAAGCCTAGTGCACGGCTTTATAAGTTCGAAGGCCAGATTATGGGCACTTATTATGTTGTTAAACTCTACTCAGAAGAAAGAACTGACGGGCTGGGTGAGCAAATCAAATCAAGACTAGATGAGCTCAATGCCATCTTTTCTACATATGATCCTAATTCCGAACTTTCTAGAATTAATAAAGCTCAAGCCGGTAAAGAAATCACCATGAGTGAGGAGCTTAGAGAGGTTTTAGAACTTAGTGCCCAAATCAATAAAGAGGCATCTGGATACTTCGATGTCACGGTTGGACCAATTGTAAATGCCTGGGGCTTTGGGCCTGATGGTAAAAGAAAAAGACCAACTGAGAAAGAGTTGAATGAGTTAAGGGCCAAAGTTGGAATGCACCAATTTAAGTTGGAAGGCCCTAAATTAGTAAAGAGTAAGTCAGACATCTATATTGATCTGTCAGCAATAGCTAAAGGATATGCTGTTGATAAAATCTTGGAGCTTGTTCAGTCAAAAGGTTTCAAATCCGCACTTGTTGAAATTGGTGGTGAGGTGAGAGCTTTTGGTAAAAAGCCTGATGGAGCTTCCTGGCTTATAGGTATTGAGAAGCCAGAGGAGAAACTAGGACAAGGTATCCAGGCGATTGTTGCTCTAAATGACTCAGCTATGGCCACGTCCGGTGGATATAGAAATTATGTGAAATACGGTGACGCTATATTTACCCACACAATTGATCCAATAAAAGGTGTTCCTGCCAACAATAGAATGATCTCGGTCACAATAGTGGATAGTTCTTGCGTGAAAGCAGATGCTTACGCTACTGCAATGCTGGCGATGGGTGCTGACAAGGCGCTGGCACTGGCGAAAAAGCTCAAGTTAGCGGCCTACTTTATAGTGAAAAAGGGTGAAAATATTGATATAATCGTCACCGATTCTTTAAAACCTTATCTTCAAGAGATGTAGTTATGAATATGGTTCTTATTACTGTTGCAGTTTTTTTAATAGCTTTCACTGGCATGGCCATTGGCGTGATTGTTGCCAATAAACGTATCAAGGGATCTTGTGGTGGTATTGGTGCTATCATGGGTGAGTCTGCTTGCGATATGTGCGCAATGAAAGACAAGTGCGATAAGACTGGCAAAGAAATTTGTGAAGAGGGTGAGGACTGCGAAGAGTCCTGCTAATTTTTAAATACTCAAATTAAGGCTGCCAACTACGGCAGTCTTTTTCAAAGAAGCACGAGTGATTGCCGCTTCAAGTCCAGCTCCAACTGTTACATTCTTTAGAACTTTATAGTCTGCACCAAGTGTTGCGATGTCATCTAGATTCGCTCTAAAGTCGTTGCTGTCTCCATCTTGATCCCAGTCGAATACCAATGATGACTTAATAGCTGCTTTATCATTAAGTACGTAACTTACGTATGGGGAGAGACCTACAATTAGCTTTTGCCTTCTTACTTGATTGCCAACATCGTCACAGTTAAAGCTACACCATTCAGGAATGAACTGATTGTCAGGGTAGGCATAGTGTTCAACAGAAGCGTTAAGTCCATAAGACAATCCTGCTACAGATGTATAGAATGCAATATTTGGCTGAATACCAATAGTGTACTGAAGCTCGTCTTCTTTAGAACCATCAGTT
>JAGSHJ010000290.1 GCA_023954595.1 Bacteriovoracaceae bacterium
AAAATGCGAAATGCCTACAAAGATTATGCAATAACTTGTAACTCTGTTGATCGAACCAAATCTAGTTTTGAAGACTGCATTCAAGATCTTATAATCGAAGATTATAATGGCTATTTAAGTCAGTATAGTGGAGAGCTTTGTGGAAGAATTCCGCATCGAATTTTTGCCTATACTGTAAAGCATGACAAAGATTTACTGGGTACTCGGATGAGTTGTTATGTTGAATGTATCGATAAGTATCGTCTGGCCGATGACGATTATGAAGAAACAAATGAAGTTATTATTCCGATTCCCTATGCTCCCTCTCGTGAGCCGGCAATGATGATTCGGGATTTTTAAATGCTCCCAATTACGCTATAATAAAGTTCAATTTCAAAAGCCTAGGTCTCAAACAATGATTAAAACAGGTGATCAAAAAGATCTGTCTGACAAATTAAGAGAAAAGCAAAAGTCTAAGGGAACCTACGATTCCCCCTGCCTTTCGATTTGTGATTATGAAGGTGTCTTCAAGCAATGTGCAACTTGCAGAATGCGGAAGGCCGAAAAGAGTGCCTGGAAGTCTGGTGACTCAATGATGAAAGACACGATTCTTCGGGCGATTGGGAAGAGGTCAGATTCTAGTAGCTGACCTAGTTACAATAAACTTCACTATCACCAATTTCAGCAACAACCGCTTCTTCAAGTTTTTGTTGTGAGTAGAGTTTCATATCTACGATAATACCGATTGTGTTTCCACCATCACAATAATCGTCATGAGTTGTGAACATTACGTATGTTTTGCCTGAGGCCTTATGCTTTAAGTATGTGGCCATAACGTCATGGCATAAATTTGGAGCTACACCAAAAGTATCGCTAAATCCGGCAGGTGCTGGACTGTCACCTTCATAAAGAAGTTCAAATCTATTGTGATATTGTAGTTTGCTGTAATGTTCTCCAGCTTCTAATCCGTCAAAGTTTGAGTCTTTACATTTGTCAGCTGCAAAAGAAGTTAGTGAACTTAAAAGTGCAATTAAAAGGATGATGCTTTTCATAGTAGAACTCCGCCAAGTCTTAAGTTAAGACGGTAAACTAGCTATTGCGATTCGAAGTGAAAAGGCTGATGTAGAATTTACAGAGTCTTAAGTTCCTTGCAAGCAAGCTTTTTAAACAGTGGAACCCAGCTTTTTTTACATTGTTCACTTAAGTGCTTTTTAGCATCGACCTTATCTTTTCGATACTTCTTAGCAACAAGTCCACGATAAAAACAGCTTGTGGCATCTGAAATTGAGCTTCGCTTTGTATTATGGCATCCCTTTATAATTTTTTCCCAATAGACTTTTTTGTATCCATAAAGATCAATATTGGTCATACCTACTCCTGCACATGAACTTGTTGAGTAATTATAATTCCCAATATTACAACCAATCTGATAATACTTTAAAGCTGTCCTAGAATCTTTCTTTTCATTTCTTAAATAGTTTCCATACAGGCCACAAGAACTTGGGTCTTTAAGTTCACAACCTTTCTTTAAAATTTCTGAGCTTTTCTTTCTATCTTTTACGTAACGAGCGTAGTGTCCACAACCTTCTCCGTCATTACCTTTGCACGCTTTTTTAAAGGCAACTTGAGCATTCTTTTCATCTTTTGATCGAATCCATAAATTTAACCCAAGTTTAGTACATCCCGGATAGTAGTTTGCGTTACAGGCCTTCTCTCCATATTCTTTCATCTTCTTAAAATCTTTAATTTCTTTCCAGATATAAAGAGAACCTAGGTTTGAGCAGGCCTTCATTGAGTTAAGTTTATGGCAAGCAAACTCCAAGTAGCCTTTGGCCTTTTGAATGTCTTTAATTTGAGTACTTTGAGAAGCTGATACTCCAGCACTAATACAGGCATTAATGTCTTTTAGTTTTAAGCAACCCTTATCCAGCATAGCGTGAAGTTCTTTTTTAATTTTTGCTGAACCTGCATAATCCTTAGAATAAATAAGTCCAACGACACTTCCACAAGACTGACCAAAGTTATATTTACAGGCAAGCTTTAAATACTTAATTGGCTTGTCTAGACCTTTTGTTCTCGCCCAAGAAGGTTGATTTCCTTTGTCTCTGTACCAATAGTAAACACCTAAGTTATGGCAACCTCCGCCATCTTTTTTGTCACAGGCCATTTCAAAACTAAGTTTTGCTTTCTTTGGATTATTTAACTTATCTCTGTAAACCACTCCATGCAGATTGCAGCCAGCTCCTGAATTGTATTGTTCGCAGGCATCCATTCCGTATCTAGCGGAGGCATAAAACTCACCTTGTTCATAATTGATTAGGGCCAACTTGTAACAAGTTTTTGCTGAACTACAAGGTGATGCATTTTGAACTAATTGTTTTTTTAGTTGGTTAATTTCTTGATTCTTTTGGCGTATCTGTTTATTTATGCCGCTATCTCGCTTTGTAGAGATAAGAGTATTGAGTTGGTCGCTCATCTTTTGAATTTTGGCGTCGATGACTTTTTGTTTGTCGTTTATAAGATCGCCATTTCTTTCGTTTTTAATCTGCTCTTTGTATTCGGAGAACTGCGTAGAGAGTTCAGTGTTAATCCATTTTTTGTCGTCACTGGTTTGAGATGTTTTACAATTATCGTGACGTACACTGACTCGTGCATAGGCGACGTGTTCACTTCCGAGACCTTCGTTACAACGCTCATTTATTTTCACAAATTTATGAATGAGTCGACATTCTTGGGCGAGTCGAGAGAGGGCCTGTCCTTCGGCACGAAAAAAAGATTGTTCCTGGCTTTTGCCAATTCCTTTACCTGTAAAAAAGATCCAGCCAGCAGCCTGTGAGCGTCCTTCTTTTTTGGCCCATCTCATTCCCATTTCATCTAGCTGTTCGGCGCATGGCTTGCTAGCTAGTGCAAAGTTCGAATAGAGAATGGCGAGGGCGATGATCAGTTTCATTTTGGTTCCTTTTAAATTCAAAAATATATTATATCTACTTAGCCTATATGATCCAATTTTAGTAAAATCAGCAAGTTATGTCTGTGCTCCCACCTTAGTTTTGGGTGCACTCACAAATACTACTGGTTTTTGCTATTTTAATGCGCGAAGCGTCTATCTCTTGTAGATTCTCTTTAAGCAAGACTTAACGAACTACTCAAGGAGATCAATATGAAAAAACTACTTATACTAGCGGCACTACTTCTAAGCTCAAATGTTTTTGCTGGAAATTATGTTTGTAAACTCTATGAGGCCGGGCATAGCGATACACTATTCAATTATCAAAGTTACTCTTTTAAAAATGTGTCTTTTTCTGAAGCGCAAAGAAGATGTAAGTCTCTTTCGGAAGCGGATGATACTCACTCTTATAGAGTGGTGAGAAGAAGGTAATTACCAAGGGTGAAGTCGTTCAGTATAAACATGAAGATGAGGGGTTGTTGACTCTTCACCCTCTTTTTTTCCAAAAGGTATCATCTCAAAATCAAACTCTTTGCCTTCGATAAAAGTCATATAAGTCAGATAAATAATATTAACCACAAAATGGTAGATAAGACTCAAGATCTTCATAGTTGCCTCCATTAGCTAAACTATGGGTATACTTTAGCTCAAGTGGCATCAGATGGGTGTTAAAGCTAGATTAGGATTGTGTTAAAAAGGGAGGGTTTGGTTTTTGGACTTAGGACTTGAATCCAAAGTTTATATAAATATAGTCTCCGACTCGTTTAAATGTAGTTCTCCCTTCCTTGAGTGAGGGGAGATCTATGGAGGCCAGCTCCAATAATTTTTCGTCTCCGTACTTTCCTACATCCTCCTTTAAAAAGATTACGCTTGAGGCGCTGATTCCGTCCCAGTTCCAAAGTTCCATGAGTGCTTCGCAACCTAATGCTTTGAACTCTACGATGTGTTCCATTTCAATTGTGGTGTCTTCTTCGATTGGGCGGGAGAGTAGTTTTTTGGTTTTTGGGTTCATATTTCGTCCTCGTTGTAAAAACCTGTTAATAAATGGTAAGCAAACTGTTCTTCTTCACCTTGGTAAAATTTGTCGTTGTAACGATCTTTTATTTCAAAGATTCGATTTCTAGCTGGTCCATCAGAATCCATCATCCAGGCTATTGTTTCAAAGAACTCAGGATAATTTTTTGAAAGTTCAATATAATAATCATAATCCTCTATGGTGATTTCATCTGCTAGAGAGATGAATACATCGAGAAATTGAAGTCTTCTCAGTTCTTCTCGATCTGTCTTTTTGGAACTAACAGAGCTTAGGCACGCTTTCATTGTATCGATATGTATATCGAGAACTTTTTG
>JAGSHJ010000398.1 GCA_023954595.1 Bacteriovoracaceae bacterium
GGACGTGAAACTGTTATTGCTTGTATGGACTTTCGTTTCATGGGCGGATCAATGGGTGTTGTTACTGGTGAGAAAATCGCCTTAGCAATGGATGAGGGACTTAAAAGAAAAGCTCCCGTAATCGTTGTATCTTGTTCAGGTGGCGCGAGAATGCAAGAAGGTCTTTTGTCTCTTATGCAAATGGCGAAGACTTCAGCATCAAGAAAAAAGCTTAAAGATAATGGTATTCCTTATATTTCAATCTTAACAGATCCAACCACTGGTGGGTGTGCTGCAAGTTTCTCAATGCTAGGTGATATTAATATTGCTGAACCAAAAGCTCTTATTGGCTTTGCTGGTCCAAGAGTTATTGAGCAGTCAATACGTCAAACACTTCCAGAGGGATTCCAAAGATCTGAGTTCTTGCTTGAGCACGGGTTTATTGATCGCATTGTTAATAGAAAGGATATGAAGAAAGAGTTGTCTTTCTTTGTTGATATGTTCTCAAAATGAATCTAGAAAAGTGGCTTGAAACCAATATTGGTTACGAAGCTTTTAGGCCTGGGCTTGATAGAGTGTATCAGGCCTTGGAACTTTTTGATTTAGGTCTTTCTCGAAAGAAAATCATCTCCATTGCTGGTACTAACGGAAAGGGACAAACGAGTCGCGAGATTTATCGTTTATGTCAAAATAAGCATAGTTGTGCTCTTTGGACTTCACCACATCTTATCTGTCTCGAAGAGCGATTCTCAAAAAATGGAGAGTTAGTTCACAGAAGTGAGCTTGAACAGCTTTGTCTCGATACATATGAACATCTAAATGCTGCACAGCTAAAACTATCTTATTTTGAATTTTTATTTTTAGTCTTTCTTCGTTTCTCTAGCGACTGTGAAGTACTAGTGTTGGAAGTAGGTCTTGGTGGCAGACTTGATGCTGTGAACGTGGTTGATGCTGATATCGCCGTTGTGAGCTCGATCTCAAGAGATCACCAAGATTATCTAGGAAGTCGATATGAGCAAATTTTGTCTGAAAAGCTTGGGATCGCAAGAGCTCAAGGCCTGACTGTTACTAACTTTGAACTCAGTTACCTGAGGCAACTCAGCAATAAATTTCTATCTAAGCTTGGTAGCGAATGGGTTGATCTATTTGATATTAAAGTATGCACAGTTGATATGGATTTCTCAAAAAGAAACCTCTTGCTTGCAAACTTTTGTGCTTCAAAGCTTTTGGGTGAAGACCTAAGTGCCCAGTTGGGTGAAGCAAGCCCATTGATTGAATTTGAAATTGAAGGTGCTGTGTGTCATGGATTAACTTCTCATAACCCGGATGGAGTGAGAAAAGGTGTTCAATTCTTAAACCATGACAAGTATACTAATGCGTATCAGTTGGTTCTAATGTCTTTCTCTGATCGTCGAATGGATGACGCTCAAACAATGCTCAACACCGTAAAGGCGTGGATGGGTGAGAAAGCAAATATTGTGTTATGCGCTTTTGACCACCCAAAAGCGATGCCCCGAGATCGTGTGAGAGACTTGGCGCAAAAAGCTCGAGTGAAATTTGTTAATGATGCTACAGAATTTATTAAAAACAACAACGCCGACAAAACTTTGGTTCTCGGTTCTAATTATTTTATTGGGCAGTTTCTCCAAAGCTCACGCCCAAGAGGATAAAAATCTCCAACTAAAATTAGGAGAGGCCGTATCAGTTTATTCTGAAAAGGCCTATCGAAAAGACGCCGGTAAATTATTTGAAGCGGTCGGCAATGTTGTCATCCTCTCTGGCAAGGAAACTCTTTATGGAGAGAAGGCATCCCTTGATATGTCTTCAGGTAGAGTTTCAATGGAAGGCAATGTTCGCTTTATTAGTAGAAACATCACCATCTATGGTTCAAAAATAGAATTCAATTCAGCAACTGGCCAGCTGTCCATGAGTAATGCAAGAATCATCACTGGCGAATTTAATGTTGTGGCCGAATCCCTAATTAAAACAGGCGACGGTCTTTATCATGCAAAGAAGGCAGAGTTCACAACTTGTAAGGATTGTTCTGAGTCGTGGTCCATTTATGGCGAAGACATATTCATTGAACTTAATCAGTACGTACAAATTCATCATGCCCTTACAAAGATAAAAGGTATTCATGTTTTATACCTTCCTTATATCGCTCTACCTATAAAGACGAAAAGAGAATCTGGTTTACTGTTTCCATCAATTTCAACAAGACCTGATGAGGGAGTTGCGTTTCAACAACCAATCTATTGGGCCATTGATGATAGTAAAGACTTAACCTTAACTCCATCCTTTTGGGGGATTAGAGGCCTAGGTACTGATCTCCAATATAGACAAGTTTTCGCCGAAGACAACTGGCTAGAATATAACCATCGCTTCTTAGAGGATAAAATTTATCTGCCTGGGAAGACGGATAAAGAAGTCAGTGAGCGATCGTATTTTAGACACTTCTATGAGTTTGAAGCACATCAGCAGTGGAGTAACTCTCTTACTTCCCATATCGTGGCAACAGGAACAAAAGACTTGGACTTCTTTAGAGACTTCAGTGACTACACTGATGATTACCTGTTAGAGAGCTCTACAGGTGTAAATGGTTTTCTAGAAAAGAGGTTTATGAATGTAAACCTTGGTCTTGAAGCTCAGTATCGAAGAAATTTGTTTGTAAGTGATCCGACCATGTTTGATAAGTCTTATGTTCAAACCCTGCCGTCGATGTATTTTAATGTCATGCCTCAAAACCTCTATCATAGTGATAAGTTATTTCTTCAAAACATCTCCTTTGGCATGGACTCTGACTATACTGTGTTTAGACAAAAAGAGGAGCAGGACGGAACTTTCCTAAGAAATGCTGCTCGCTTTAGTGCAAGTCCATACCTTCACTGGCACTTCTTTAATTATGGACCTGTGAGTATGAGTTCAAAGTATACTCAACATTTTCAGGAGTATAACTTTAGAGACGATGACCAAAAGTACTTTCAAAAGCATGCGGGCTTTTTGAAAACTGAACTCAGTTTCACTATGGATAAAATCTTTGGATTGGCCTTTGAAGAAAAGCTCTCTGTCAAAGACCTCAGCAAAGATGAACTTAAAAAAGTGTTTCCAGAGAAAAAAGATAAGAAAAATGGTGACCTTGTAGGGCACATTCCTGATTTTGAAGAGTCTCTAACTGAAGACTCGATTGTGGTTGTTAAAAACAGTTATCGCCATTCACAGGAATTTAAATTCATCCATCACCTTATTACAGACAGTAATGA
>JAGSHJ010000190.1 GCA_023954595.1 Bacteriovoracaceae bacterium
AAATACCTAGTTACATCTCGAACCTAGAAGTCAAGCTCACTTGCGGCGAAGGTAGTGCTCGGGTGACTGAGTGTCAGAATAGCAAGACGCACCCATTATTTTTATAAAAGCCCACTTTTTAAGTGGGCTTTTTTTTTGTCTATATATCAAGACCTAAGTCTTATCCTTCTTTCATTATTAATTAAAATAAGCTTAAATTAACTTTATGTTCTTACGAGATTATAAAATACTATTTAAAAGATTAGGCTTTGCTCTAGCTTTGTTTACTTTGAGTAGACTAGGCTTTTACTTTTTTAATTTCACATATTTTCAAGTTGGTTCATTTCAAGAAACTGTACTGGCCTTCATTTATGGCCTTCGGTTTGATCTGGCCACGATGCTCATTGCGAACATCTTTTTTATACTGTTTTCAATCGTTCCTTTTCGGAATTCTACTTATGACACCTTTTTGCGATGGGTTTTCACCATAAGTAATACGATATGGTTAGTTTTCATAATTGCAGATTATGAGTTTTTTAAATTTAATGGAAAAAAACTAACTTACGACTTATTTCTCGTGAGTAATGATATTCAAGAACAAGCATTTCAACTTATTCTGAATTATTGGTATTTAAGTTTACTGGTTATTATAACTAGCTTTTCTCTTTTTAAGTACTTTCCAAAGAGAGATTTGAGCGGGCTTTATTACTTCTCTCGCATTAAATTGTATTTTGCTCTACCTCTATCTCTTTGTGTATTTGTACTCACTGGAATTTTTGTTAGGGGTGGTCTTCAAATGCGAAGTCTTAGTCCTAAAGATGCTTTTGTATTTGAGAGTTATGAACTTGGAAACCTTGCGTTAAACTCTTCCTATACGTTAATTCGATCATTTGGAAAAAAAGGTGCACCCTTAGTTAAGTATTATTCTTCTGATAAGGCAGCCTTAGATGAAATACTCTCTAAAAGAAGCTTTGCTGAAAGTGGCCTTGGTAAAGAAAATCAAAACGTTGTCATCCTTATCGTAGAAAGTCTTTCTCAGGAGTATATGGATGGGGAGTACACACCTTTTTTAAATTCAATAGCTAGTAAAGGCGCATTTTTTTCTAAAAATTTTGCAAACGGAAGGCGCTCCATTGAGGCATTACCATCAATAATGACAGGGTTTCCTTCGTTGTTAAATACACCTCTGTCGCAATCACAGTACCAGTCTAACAAGTTTCATGCATTACCTAGCATTCTTAAATCAAACGGCTATAGGTCAGCTTTCTTTCATGGTGGAAAGCGAGGAACTATGGACTTTGATGCTTACTGTGCATCTATAGGTTTTGATGAATACTTTGCTAAGGAAGATTACCCAGATCAGGAGCACTTTGATGGTCATTGGGGGATCTTTGATCATTACTTTTTAGAATATACTGCTAAGAAGTTAGAAAGTTTTGAAAAACCATTTTTTGCTGGAATTTTCACCCTTAGTTCGCATCAACCATATACGATTCCTGATCAGTTTAAGGGGAAATTCAATAAGGGCACATTACCGATACATGAAAGCATAGGCTATGCAGATCACGCTATAAAAATGTTCTTTGATGAAAATAAGGATAAAGCCTGGTTTAAGAATACTCTTTTTGTGATTACTGGTGATCATACTCAAGCTAATGCTGATAAACGATATGGAAGTGTTCTAGGGCGTTTTAGAGTTCCCTTGATCTTTTATCACCCAACTATGAATTTGAATTCCCAGGTAAGTGACAAGGTTACACAACATGCTGATATTTTGCCTAGTATCTTGGACTTATTGAATATTTCTTATACAGATAAGTTGTATTTTGGTGCCTCAGTCTTTAATGAGGGCGAGGGCCGAATGCTAAACCAAGACTCTGGTAGCCACATCTTTATTTCAGGTAAATCGATGGTACTTTTCGATGGTGAAAATGAGAAGCGCTATACTGTAGACTCTGATTTTCTGAAAGTACTACCGCCTTCAATGCCATTTAATGAAACAACATTGGATGAGCTTAAGGCCTATATTCAATACACATTTAATGGTCTAAGAAATAATAACATTTATAAAATCTCGAAATGAATGCGCTCCGTGTCTGAAAAGGCGCTTAGTCTTGTCAGTTTTCATCAACATAGATAGGATATGCAAAAATTCAAATACGGGATTCGAATGGATATTCTTAAAACTACGATCGACAATTCCTCAGTTCAATTTGAGGAAAATAAAAAATTTCATCTAAATTTAAAAAGTGAATTAACTGAAAGACTAGAAAAGGTAAAACTTGGTGGTGGCGAGAAGTATGTCTCTAAACATACTTCTAGAGGTAAGCTGCTAGCAAGGCAACGTATCGAAAAGATTATTGATGATGGTTCTGCTTTTCTTGAGTTAAGTCCACTTGCCGCTCATGAAGTTTATGACGAAGAGGTTCCTAGTGCTGGTATCGTTACTGGTATTGGGAATGTTCACGGTATTCAATGCATGTTTGTGGCAAATGATGCAACTGTGAAGGGTGGAACTTACTTTCCATTGACGGTTAAAAAACATATTAGGGCGCAAGAAGTTGCGATGCAGAACAATTTGCCATGCATTTACCTTGTTGATTCTGGTGGGGCCTTTCTTCCTATGCAAGATGAGGTTTTTCCAGATAAAGAGCATTTTGGAAGAATATTCTTTAATCAAGCACAGATGTCAGCGAAAGGTATACCTCAAATTGCCGTTGTATTGGGGTCTTGTACCGCTGGTGGTGCATATGTTCCGGCAATGAGTGACGAAACAATCATTGTTAAAGAAAATGGAACTATTTTCTTGGGGGGACCTCCTCTTGTTAAAGCTGCCACAGGTGAAGAGGTTTCAGCTGAAGACCTAGGTGGCGCAGATGTGCATACGCGTATTAGCGGTGTGGCCGATCATTTCGCACAAGACGAAGAGGATGCACTTCATATAACAAGAAATGTAATGGAAAATTTAAATTTTAAATATCCAGCCAAGAAGACAGTAGAGTCAAAACCTGAAGAGCCGGCATACGCTATTGATGAGATCTACGGGATCGTCTCTAAGGACTCTAGAATTCCTTATGACGTTAAAGAGATTATTGCCCGAATAGTAGATGGATCAAGGTTTCATGAATTCAAACCTCGTTATGGTGAAACTCTAGTTTGTGGGTTTGCAAAAATTCACGGACAAAACATAGGAATTCTTGGCAACAATGGCATTCTCTTTTCTGAGAGCGCGCAAAAGGGTGCTCACTTTATTGAACTATGCTCCCAAAGAAATATTCCAATTCTTTTCTTGCAGAATATTACCGGTTTTATGGTTGGTAAGCAGTATGAGCATGAGGGAATAGCTAAGCATGGTGCTAAGCTTGTAACAGCAGTATCTACTACTAATGTTCCAAAGTTCACTGTTGTTATTGGCGGTTCATATGGGGCTGGTAATTACGGAATGTGTGGTAGGGCCTATGATCCAAGATTCTTATGGATGTGGCCTAACTCTAAAATTTCGGTAATGGGTGGAGAACAGGCCGCAAATGTTCTTACAACTGTAAGACAAGATGGGCTCAAGTATCGTGGTAAAGACGAAATGTCTCAAGAAGAGGTTAATCAATTCCAAGAGCCTATTCTTAAAAAATATGAAAAAGAAGGAAGTGCATATTACTCAACAGCACGACTGTGGGATGATGGCATCATTGATCCTGTGAAGACTAGAGATATTCTGGGTCTTGCAATTTCAATTTCTCATAATAAAGAATTCGAGCCAACTAAGTTTGGCGTCTTTAGGATGTAATAATGGAATATCAATTTTTAAAACTTAATATGGACGCTCAGGGAGTTGCAACAGTCACTCTTAATCGCCCTGAAATTCACAATGCATTTAATGACAAACTAATAGAAGAGTTAAGGCACGTATTTTTTGAATTAAATCAAAATATTCAATGTCGTCTGGCGATATTGACCGGTGAGGGCAAGTCCTTTTGTGCTGGTGCTGATCTTAACTGGATGAAGTCAATGGTTGAGTATTCGAAAAGTCAGAATATTGAAGACTCCAGAAAGTTAGCTAAAATGTTTGAGACTATAGACAACTTTTCTAAGCCATTAATTGGTAAGGTTAATGGTCATGCCCTAGGTGGTGGTGTTGGATTGGCCGCCGTGTGTGATTACGTCCTTGCCAGTGAACGTGCCAAATTTGGATTTACGGAAGCGAGGCTAGGGCTAGTACCTGCAGTCATATCACCTTTTTGTATTAATAAAATTGGCGTTTCAAATGCACGAGCTTGGTTTCTATCTGGCGAGCTTTTTAATACGCAAAAAGCATTTGAAATGGGACTAGTCCACGAAGTCTGCTCCTTAGAAGAATTAGATACTAGACTAGAATCTCTAATTAAAAGCTTCTTAAAGGCCGGTCCTTCGGCTGCAGTGGCCTCCAAGGCCCTTATAAAAAATGTTACCTCCCTTCCTGGTGCAGATATTCAGGAATACACCTTGGAGAGAATCGCAGAGTTAAGGGTATCAGAAGAGGGACAAGAGGGTATGCAGGCCTTACTGAATAAAACAAAACCAAGTTGGGTGGTCGAATGAAAATAAAAAAAGTATTAATCGCAAACCGCGGAGAAATATCCCTAAGAGTCGCAAGAACATGTGCGAAGATGGGAATTGCAAGTGTAAGTATCTATTCAGAGACTGATAAAGATCTTCCTCATGCAAAATACTCAGAGGAAAGCTATTCATTAGGAATGGGGAGTCTTGCACAGACATACCTTGATCAAGATAAAATTATTAAGATTGCCAAAGACTGCGGTGCGGATGCAATCCACCCAGGCTATGGATTTTTATCTGAAAATACCGAGTTCTGTAAAAAAGTAATCGATGCCGGGATCAAATTTATTGGCCCAAGTGTATCTGCGATAGAGCTCATGGGCGATAAAAAGACCTCAAAGGTAAAAATGGAAGCTTTAGGTATACCTCTTGTACCTGGTTACCATGGGAATGAACAAGACTCTGAGTTCCTTTTAGCTGAGGCCAAAAAAATAGGTTTTCCAGTACTTGTTAAAGCTACTGCCGGTGGTGGTGGAAAGGGAATGAGAATCGTTGAGACAGAGCAAGATTTTACCCAAGCTTTAGAGGGTGCAAAGCGAGAAGCAAAAAATGCTTTTGGTAACGACAAAGTTCTATTGGAAAAATACATCATTAATCCAAGGCATATCGAGGTTCAGCTGGTAAGCGACGGCCAAGGAAATCAT
The DNA here is from genome assembly GCA_023954595.1 of Bacteriovoracaceae bacterium. GTDB lineage: Bacteria > Bdellovibrionota > Bacteriovoracia > Bacteriovoracales > Bacteriovoracaceae > UBA845. Next base: position 5,217 of record JAGSHJ010000190.1, read on the forward strand.
TACCATTTCTATGAGAGAGAATGCTCGATACAAAGAAGGTATCAAAAGGTTATTGAAGAAACTCCATCTACTGCCTTAGATCAAAAACTTAGAGATGAAATGTGCGCATGCGCTGTAAAAATTGCTGAGGGAATTGAATACGTAGGTGCCGGAACTATTGAATATATCCTTGCCCCTGATAATTCTTTTTATTTTCTAGAGATGAATACACGTCTACAGGTTGAGCATCCTGTAACTGAAATGGTTACTGGCTATGACCTTGTGGAACTTCAGATTCTTGCAGCTGCAGGTGAGGCATTCTCGTTTAAGCAAAGTGATATCAAGCAGTCTGGACACTCATTAGAGATGAGAATCTATGCTGAAGATCCTGATAATGATTTTCTACCAAGTATAGGAAAGATCTTTAGTGTTGGAGAGCAAGAGGTTCCATCTGCCCGACTGGATAGTGGATTTGAAGCTGGAAACTATGTTTCTATAAAGTATGACCCAATGCTTGCTAAATTAATAGTTCATGGAAGTAATCGCAAAGAAGCAATGGAGAATGCAATTAAGTCACTGAATGACTTTGTATTTTCAGGTGTAAAGACCAATAGGGATTACTTAAGAAGAATATTAAAGCATCCTAAGTTTATCGAGGGGGATATTCACACTCACTTTATTCAGGATTATAAAGACGATTTGGGCAAGAGCGAATTTCAAAGAAATGAGAAAGCACTATTAATAGCTGCAGCTCTATCTGATGAACTACCTGAAAAAAATGGTCCTTGGAACAATGTAATGAATTTTAGGAACGTATGATGATAAAAAAAATACTATTA
>JAGSHJ010000255.1 GCA_023954595.1 Bacteriovoracaceae bacterium
ACAGCTTTTTTTGCTCAAGAGGTTTGCCAGAGTAATCCCTACAGCTAGATCTCTTATGCAGAAGTTCCAAAGTCGTGGATCCAGCATCGTGGCCTGAGAAGCTTATGCTGTCATACTTGTTACCATGAGGTTCTTTATCTAAGGGAAGGTCTCTCTTAGTAAATAGACCCCCAATTTTTTCTGCTGAACTAGAACTAGAAGATGCAGCGAGAAAGGCCAGATCAGGTGTTTCTAATTTATCAAATTCAGAACCGACTCCACTAACTAAATTCGGTAAAAGATGAGATAGCTCGTCTTTTAAGCTTTGAAGAACATTTAGATTTGTTGTCTCAAGGCTAAGTGTAGCATCCCCAGTTGGGTCATCATATGTGATTTGATTATCAACATAGATCACCCCTTTAGCTGACTTTGTATATTCAGTTTCACTTTCAACAACACTAAGTAGATAGTTTACATCCTTAGGGACACACCTAATTCTTACGTTTTTGAAATTAAATCTTACTTCTAATAATCGGTTATACACAAGTCGTGCAATAAGAGCTTTATGGGACTGTATGGTATCTAATGAGAGAGCGACTCCCTCATGGATAGAATTCAATACAGGAAACTTTGCTAATGGAAGGACTAACTCAAACTTTCCAACGACAAGCCCTATTAAGTTTGGCGTTTTATGTACTTTTACATTTTTTTCAAAATGTAAGAGAAAATCATTGTACTTCATGAAGAATACCAAGCTTGACTAGGGTTTCAATGAAGTTTTGTATGTAAACTTCAAGATTTTCCCCCTCAAACTCGTATTTACTCTCAAGCTCTTTAACCATTGTGGCCAATGTTTTTTCTTCTAAAAGCATTTGTACAATGTCTTTATTGTGATCTGAAAATTTAAATACCTCATCCGCAGACTCATCACCTACAAACAGAGCACCATTCATTTCAGTATTGTATGCGACCTTCTGGCCAAACTCATATTTTTTCATGTTCTCTCCGCAAGATTTTTTTTCCAGGCCTCATAGGACAGTGGGTTTAACTCACTCTCCTTTTTGGGCGTATCTAAATACCCCATTCTTACTGGTAATTGATATAGACGGGGGTTTCCATTTCTTGAATAATGTTTAATCAACCCAGGAATAATGACTTTCATAACGGTTAAGGGAAAGTCAGAGTCCATATTAGAATATATTATTTCGTGTCCAATACTTTCTGAATCCTGCCTTAAATGCTCTAGTGCCTGTTGGCTATTTTTGAAATAATAATTTTGATGTAAAAAATCTCTATAATCAAGATTAACATTTGGTTTAAGATATTTTTGAACCTCAAAACAAAGTGAGCTATTCAAAGATTTTTTATCTTTGTATGAAGTTGTAATTTGTGCAATCTCTCCGACGGACCTCTCTGCGGCAGACTTTAGGTCATAACCGGAACCGAAACCTAAATTAATATCACGCCCATCATCGTTGCTACTTACAGCAATAATGTGATGAACCCTATAATCAGTCTTGGCGTGTAATAGGTGAATTTTTTTACCCATTTTTTCAAAGTGATTTACCACACTCTCACAGTAGTCTGAGTTTAAATCTTTAAAAGGCACACCAGGAAGAGATAGTTCGTTGTACCACCACATTCCGACGGCATCACGCTCCAACAGCTCTAAACAACCGTGGATTACTGCCTCGGCCTTAGAAAAGCCACTGGCCATGCCGGTACTATTGGCAATTGAAAATAGTTCTTTATCGTTTAATATGTCCCAACGATAAAAATAGCTGGCCGGCAGAAGAACCTTTTTATTATCTTTAAGCTTGAAGCCTAACTTCCAATCAATAACTTCCTCCTCATCAAATAGAGGCGAAATAAATTTAGAAATGTTATAGGCATCTGGAGATTGTTGATCCCAGTTACTTCTTTGTTTATCTGAAAACAGTTCAAGCTGATCGGTATTAATACATTCAAATTCTTTTTTAAGTTTGGACATTTTTCCAGTAATCAACTTATCCCTAGAAAAATACGTCATCGTGGAGCGCTCAATGGCCTCTCCAATACAACTTAGCTCTGACTGCTCTTGTGTGCGTCCCTTCCCCATAGCAAATGCGACATTATCAAATAGAAACTTTGACTTAATGCCTATAGAGCTCAGGCCAATTGTGGCCACCGGTGCGTCATTGGGGTTACGGATAATTTTTGCGAGCACACCTGTGAGGGGGTTAACAAGCTTTATGAGCACCTTCTGCGCTTCAACAGAACTCATAGATCTTAAACTTCCAGGGATAAAATCAACGACGTCTAACTCATCCCCTACATTTTCGCGATTACAATCTAAACAATTAGGAGAGCTATAGATATGACATACATTGTACTCCCTGAGCTTAGGGTAAAATGTAACAACATTTCTAGTTAAGAAGTCAGATGACTTAATTTTTAAAAGTTCTTGCTCTAGAAGCGTTTTAGCTGCCATACCAACTGAGTCACAATAGTTCGAAGGATAATCAAGGACGCCATCCTCTAGATCTCCTAAAACATTTCTCGAAACAGACTCTTTTAAGCACTTAGGGCAGGTGGCAGTCTTTTCATTAAACAAAGGACCTATACTAACTTGTTCACCAAAAGGATTCCAAATCAGCACAGGACGTTTGGCCTCTTTAACATATGCCTGGATATTGTTGCAAAATAAACTCTTAACGACCAAAACATCAAGATCACACTGATCGGGGCCAACAACCTCTATACCATCGCTATTTATGTTGAGGCGCTCTAATGAAACCTCTTCAAAACACTTGAGATGGATTTTTATAACATCCATGTTTTTAGGTAGAAAAATTTTACTCTTGATTAGAAAATCCAGTAATTTGGATTTATCATTCGCAGAATCGAAGCCTTTTATGCAAAGTCTTTCAAGTTCTGTAAACGGAACATCAGGAATAGGTATCGTCAAAGTTTGAGAGACGAACACAGATTGACCCTGTGAAATTTCATGAAGCTTAAATTTCGGATTAAAAAAATAAGAAGATGTTTTATTGACGTAATTTATAATTGCACTTACTCCATATGAATTAAAAAGTCAGTTTACATATCTCTGGAGTACGGTGGACCAGCACCATCAGAGCAAGTATCCGCGTCACTACAGTTATAGTCTAAGTAAGCATATGCTTCTAGTTCATCAGATTCATCAAAGTCCAAATCAACCTTTTGAAAGTCCTCATCAAATGGAGACTGAATCGTTTTAATGTTTAGCTTTTTACTTTTCTTTTTACCGTCGTTCTTCATTATGATCCTAATATGTTATAAAGAGTAAATTAACATAAGATTAAGATTTTTTAAATACTTGATAGAGCCTCATATGAAAACAACAGCTTATATTAACTCACTGATTAAAAGTATTCAGGAAACTGCAAACTATTTTGCTCATAACAACTTAAGTGTCCTTAAGAGGGATGATGAAAATGCATTATCACTCAAGAAGGTTTTAAGTTATCAAAAAAATATGGCCATTGACCCCAAGTGTGCAAATAAATTTTTCTTAGACAACTTAACTGCTCTCTTCCTAGACTCTCCCCTTAAGGCGGGTACTGTAAAAAAAGAGTTCTCAACACTAAAGTTTTCAATGGCAAGCAGAAGCCTCATGGGCCCAATCTTCGATGAAATTGTTAAAAGTAAGAGCTTTGATAAAGTAGATAAAGTTTATGATATTGGTGGAGGGAGTGGGCAGTTTTGTGAAAGCTTTTATAAGGCCAACAACAAAGCTGCAATATGCCTTGATCTGGCTGAGAATGAAATCAACTTCTTACGCTTTAACCGTAGACTTCTCAAAACTGGTAAAGTCTTATTCCAGAGCTTTGATATGTTTAACGATTCTTGGTCTGGCCTGGATCATATATTTTTATCTAATGTCATTCACGATTATTCAGAAGATAAAGTTCGATCCCTTTTTATAAAAATGAAAGATAAAAAGAGTGTCTTTTTATTAGAAATACTAAGGGAAGAAAATGACGAGCTGAGTGCATGCTATGACCTGCTAATGAGAGCGACACTTCGCTCTAAGCAGTATTCTAAGGATGAGCTGGAAGGTTTCGCGAATGAAATAGGCCACTCCATAGAAGTGGTGGATAAGGCCTATCCCTTTACCTTGCTAAAGCTTTGCTGAACACTTCGACGCAACCCTTCATGCCTCGCTCAGAATTAACCTTTAAACCGATCTTAAATATCTGATCCATTGATCTTTCAATATACTCAGGGACAAACTCCTTGCCCTTCATTTTAAACTTTAAAAGAAGATATTTTTCACCTTTTCTCCCTACTACTCTGTAGCCGTCATTTGTTAAATAACCACTAGGAAGAATTGAATTTTGATTGCTTGTCTTAGAGACTATTTCTTCGCCAGACGCCAATGTGGATTTAATTAGGGTGTATTCTTTTTCAAGTCTTATAACCGGCAGTTTTTCACTTGTGGAGCTAGAGACATCACTCATTACAATTTCAAAATCATATGCTTTCACTGAAGTTGCTACTTCTCCAATTGGAGTGTGTGCACTCACGGCCCTTTTAATACCAGATTTTTTCAATTTCTTGATAAGGGTTTTAGACGGCATTTTAGGGCTACCATCTTTATCAGAGTAACGATGATAAAAAACACTCTCCTTGGTATTTTTGCCAGTAATCCTAGGTGCATGATATTCAAGTAGCTCATCTGCTCTTTTATAATCGTCACCCC
>JAGSHJ010000115.1 GCA_023954595.1 Bacteriovoracaceae bacterium
ACGTCAAAGAGTACGAAGCTCGGAAGAAGAGCACTCTCACATGGGCGAAAAGTTAGAGACGTTAGAGCAAACTCTTTATAACTTAAAACTGTGCTCACTTAGTATGAAGCTTGAAAATGGTAAGGCACGTGAGTTAGATGGCCTTATTGAAAAGGGTAGTAAGGCGCTTAAAGAGGCCTTAAAGACTTCCAAGTCATTAGAGCGCTCAAGAGTTTTAACCATTGATGAATTAATAAGTGCATGGAGTAGCCGCAATAGCCGATTTGAGGAGAAGAAAGAATTTATCCTTGAGGCATCTGTTACTGCGAGTGAATTGTGGGACTGGATCAAGTCCCTTGATGATAAGCGTTTTAAAATGGAAAAGAATTGGGAGCTCAAGTGGAAGACTTTCTTACAGGACTACCAAGTTGGGCTTGAGTCTGTTGCCGGATTAAAAAATGAAATCGAAAATGTTCAGAATATCGTTAAGAACTATGGAACTTCAATGGGTGGTAGCTCTAGCGGTAAGTTAGTTATCAAAAGCGCTCCTAAGAATTCTAAGAAGCGCCAATCTAAGAAAGCTGCCTAGACTTTATTTGAAATCTTGCGTGTAGTCGGTTGAGATTTGCATTGTTGCTGACCAGCAACTTTGTTGTCTCAACTCTATTCTGGTATCATCACTTCCACAATCATGTTCGCTTCCCGTGTACTGACATGCATTGTCTGATCGAACATCCCACATCTCTACAACGGTACCAAAGTTTGAGAAGTTTCTCATTTGACCAAAGTCTATAATTGGAGAACATTGATCTACTGAAACAGGCCCTATGGTCTGAGTTGCATATCGTTCACCTAGGACACATGACTTATCAAGCTGGCCATTGGGACATGAAACGTCTCTCAGACTTACTTTTAACTTAATTTTTTTGTACGTATATGTATCATCTGCCGCCGGGTAGGTTCTGTTGTAGCAATACTCTGTTTGTGGTGACCCACCTGGTTCTGGTTGATCATGCAGTTTGATTCTAAAACGAAGTCTTGAATCAGACTGGAGTAAATCACTGGCAACGTCGATTGCCCACATTGCATCTTTTCCTAACTGGTTAGGGGTATCACTGTTATTCCAAGGCATCCATGATGTTTTTCCTGCAAGCATGAAGGTTTTACTTCTCAAAGCAAATCCATCACCTTGTCCATCTGCGGAGCTGCCGTAGCATGATACTCCGGTGCCTGGAGTTGTTGGAGTTGTTGTGCCGCCGCCACCTGAAGAGGAGCCTCCATCGGTATCACCACTAGTTCCACCACCTGTGTTAACGGTTGTATTACTAGTGGATGTGGCACTTGGTTCTAAACAAGAACTAAGAGCAAAGAGGCATAGAAGCATAGTAATTTTTGTTATTCGCATAAAAAGGCTCGCTTTTTAATTTATCTCATTAAACTCATCGGCAATTTGTGCCTAAACTTGAGTGTTAAGATAACATAATGGCCGCCACCAAGTGATTGAAATTGGGAGAATTCTAAATAATTGACTACATCGATAAGTCGTTTGCAATGTTAGATTTTTTCTTGCTAAGATAGGTGTGTATGAAAAAAAGCGAAATCGCTCCTTTAATAGATTCATTAATTCCCGGACTTTATAGTTTTGGTTACGGTTTAATTCCGGATGAGCTACAGGCCGAGCAATTGGTTGTGGACGCATATTCTGTATTTATTCTTCGTGAGAAGGAATTTATCCTTAATTACGAACATAACGGGCCTAAGCAAAGGTCTAGAGTTCGAAAGTATATTCAAAATCAAATTCTCGCTGATATGTTGGACTTAGGTTCCAAGAGAGCTTCTCAGCTGCAGGGACTATTCAGAACTGCTATGCAGCAAAATCACTTCTATAGCCTAGAATTTAACCAAAGAGCAGCTCTTTGCATGAAAGAGAACCTCACTCTATCTACTTCAGATATGCAGGAAGTATTCGCTTTGAAGAAGCACCAAGTTTGCGAGTTGATTCATCATGCCCGTAATAGGTTAGTGCATAGATCTCACTCAAATGAAGTGGAGGGGTTAAATGCATAGTTTAGAAAATCAATTGCCTGGTGGATTCTCTGCCCAAGTGAACGCTTACCTTGATGGAAATCTTTCTATGGATAAGAAAGCGTTTGTGGAAGAACTTGTTGCTTCCAATGATAAGGCCTCTGAAATGTTTAAGTCCAAGGCCAAGCAGAGGGCGGAGCTTAAAAAGCTTGTTCCTAATAAAAGAATTTCGAAAGAGTCTCTGTCTTTATTGAAAAGTGAACTCAGAGAGGTAAATAAGGATCTATTAAAAGACCAGAAACTCTCAATGAGTCAAAAGATTGCCAAGGTTCTCGATACAACAATTCTGGAATTCTAACCATTCACTGTTAAAGAGTAATAAACGTGAAATTCGCCATCTTCTATGATGACCTCTGGTGGGTTAGGAAGGGTGTTCATGTTCTTTAAAACCTGCAAGAAGAACTCTTGAAGCTTTTTCTTATTGGTCCACTTAAGCATTTTTATACGAACAATATCACCTTTTTCATCGTAGGTGATTCTGCCCGTCATTGATGTCTTGTCGGCCGTAAGAGGAAATCTTAAATGTGGATTGGCCCTCTGAAAGTCTCCTAATTCATTATAAAAGCTATTGATGTAATTAAGTGCAGTCCTTTTTCTGAAGCTGTAGAAGACTAGCTCATACTTATTAAGCTCATCTTCTGGAACTCCTTTTGGGACTTCCATCTCAACCATGACATCTGATTCACCAAACGCACGAGCGTATTCACCTGCAGCTCCAGCATTAGGTGTGCTTTGGAGGAAGTTCTTCACACTTTCATTATTTAAGCTTAATGCTCCTATTGGCCTGGTTGGAGGAGGTGTAGGTGCTTTCTTTGGTGTTATAGAAGGTGTAATTTGAGCAGGTTGTGCCTTTAGGTCTGCTAAGTTTAGCTCTGATCCCTTTGGTGCCTGCTTTTTATCTGGTGATTTAGTATCTAGCTGCTTTGGAATGTGGGCCATGTTTTTGGACTTTTTCTCAGGACGCCCGACAGTTCTGATGGAGTCGATATTAAACTTATGAGGGGATTGGCTAACTTTATTTTCAGGCTCAGGGATAGCGCCAAGGCCAATTATGGCCAGGTGAATTCCAAGGCTGACGGCCAGCGCAATAAATAAAATTCCTCTACGCGTTTTAATCAATTCCTCCCCAATCGAAGATTACAAATTATTATATCCCACGACAAGTAATCACGGCCTTGATTAGTGATTTAAATGTAAAATCTATAGAGAAAACTTGAGTAAAATGTCCATGCAAGTGGTTGAAAATACATAGTCATTTTTTCCCTTCCTTGACGTATGTCTACAGGTATTGGAATAATGATCTAGAGTCGCAAAATCGGCCTAAAAGGAATTTAGCTCAGAGGGTATCAATGAAAAAATTTATCGCTTCAAGGAAGAATGTGCTTTTGTCGGTTCTAGCTTCCGCCATCCTGGTCGTACCATTTGGTGCTTCAGAGTATATTGGATCTAAAATCAATTCGACTAGAAATCTAAATGCTGGTTCATCTACTTGTTTTACAAGAGTAGGACAGACCTTTACTGCATTAATGATTAAAGATTTCTCTTCTCCTTACTTAGCAAAAGACTTTATGTCGATGACAGGTGAGTGTTTCGCACAATTAAATAAGAGCTTTATTTCGTTATATGGCAACAGCTACGCTGCTGCTGGAAAGCCTTTAAATAAATTGAATTCAGACCTTTTCTGGTTCCATGAAAAATCTGAAAAACTTCTGGAAATGGCAAAGAAGGGGACGATTCAATTAACTGTAGGCTCAAACATTCTAAACAAATACTCTGAATTAGAGACACTTAACTTTAACTTGCAAGAGAAGTTGGATGTTAAAATAAAGACTCTAAATACATGGAGAAACTTCTCTCTAGGTCTTTCTATTTTTGGCGCATTTTTAATGGCGGCATTAAGTCTTATGATTTCTCGCACTCGTCAAAAAGAAGTTTCATTCTTTAAGGAACTTGATGATCAGGCCAAAGATGTATTGGATAACTTCAATGACGTTGAGATGTCGAGTATCAAAACACAAAGGTTGATGGAGAGACTGTTCTCTAGAATTCAATCTCCATTTTGTTTTGAACTATATAACCAAGTTCAAACTGACTTACTAGAAAGCAGAGAACATTCTTTCACAAGAGTTGCAGAGTCTAGTTCTGAGGCTGCATTGTCTGAAGTACAAGCGGATGAAGTTGACAGTGATGTAGAGAAGGTTGATTTTAATAATAGTGCAAGAGCTCTAATAGATAGAATGAGTAGTAAGATTTTTACTCATGGAATTGCTATTGAAGAAAACCTTGAAGAGGATTTTCATGTACAAGGCAATGGTGAGAGCCTAGAGCAGCTTCTGTACAACCTATTCTCATTTGCAATGGAGAGTTCGCTCTCTCAAGAAAGTGGTAGAAAGATTTCTATTAGATCTAAGGCACTAGGTGGTATCTCTTATTGTAAAGTGCGCATCGCTAACTGCTTGCTAAATCCTGATGAGATGGAGTTTTTCAACGGGTCAAAAGAAATTGGAAGCAATAATGTAAACTTGGTTCTTCTTAAAGAGCTTGCAAGTGACTTGAATGTGACTCTTGCAGCTAAGAATATCCTAAATAGTAATGGCAACTTTTCAGGTGCTGAGGTTGAGCTGGTTTTTAAGAGAATTAAAACAGCAGACAAGGCCGAGGCAGTAAAGAAGACCGGACTCAAAACGCTTATGAAGGGCACTAAGAAAGATATTCTTAAGGCAATGCGCTCAGAAGCTTAAGTGAAAGGTCACAGGACCATCGTTGACTGAGCCGACTTTCATGTCGGCTCCAAAACGGCCAGTTTGAACTTCCAAATCTTTATCTCTCATTGATTCATTAAAAAATTCATAAAGTTCACATGCCTCTTTTGGTGGCATTGAAGCATCAAAGCTAGGACGATGACCTTTCTTGCCATTCCAAGATAGGGTGAACTGGCTTACTGATAGAATTTGGCCTTCTATGTCTAATACGCTTTTATTCATTCGACCTTGGTCATCTTCAAAGATTCTAAGCTTAGAGAGCTTTTCCACGCAGGTTATTACAGTGTCTTTAGTGTCACCAACTTCAAGACAGACATAAAGAAGAAGTCCCTTGTTAATACTACCTGAAACTTCATTATCAATTTCAACTTTGGCCTGTGCCACACGTTGAACTACTACCTTCATTAAAAGTACCTTTTCTTGTGTGATTGATAATCGAGCTCTTTAAGAAGAGTTTGTCTTATTTGTCTAAAGCCTTCAGCGCCAACACCTTTACTTAAAAAGTCATCTTGTAGGGAGATAGTGTGATCTTCCATGTGAAACATTCTAAGGTAGAGGTATTCACCAAATATATGTCCAGCACTCTGACCGGCCTTGTGTAAATCAATAACTGGCTGCCCACTTACAATTTCTTCTAATGGCTCTCCGTCCAGTATATCAAGGGCAAGCTTATGCTCATGCTTATTTATAGAGCCAGGAGCATTATGTTTTAGATTCCAATACATTTCACACTTTCGATGAGGGTTCATGATCTTGGAAAAGAAGAAAGCATACATACTCTCTAAGATGAATAAACTTAGCAGTGCTTGCGGATTCTTATTTAAAACTTCTTGCGTGGGGCTTTTATCATGAACAGATAAGTAGCTGTGAAGAATATGAACTCCAGCTAGATATGAAATCCTATTCATCGAGTAACTTGAACAGTAAAATACAGTGTCTTGAGGAAGTCTAAAGGATTGGCCATCTGCAATCAATTCTTGAAAAAACTCAATGAGCGTATTGTCCTTAAGGTTTTCAATCTTCTCTTCAATAAATTCAAGTCCTGTGTGGTCATGTAGATTGAAGTTCTCCAGAACCTCTTCCGTGAGATCTACATTGACTGCAGAAATCATCTCCATAGAAATGGCCAAAAAGTTCTCTTGAGTGTCGTCACTGAAGATCTTTTTACCTTTTTCGATAATGTATTCATGGATGTCAAAGTCAGGGTCACTATCCAAGTTCTCGTACCAATAAATCATACTTTCGTACTTGACCCATGGAGGAGCGGAATTTATGCAAAACTCTCGGTCATTGAAGGCCACAATTGTTTCATTGGAATTTTCCTCTTTTAAGGTCCAATAAACCTCATCAAGATTTTGATGAACAATCGTCTGAACGGTACCGGGACGTTTTTTTAATACCCTTGCAGGTATCTTTGTAGGGGAGATATGCAGTTCTCCGTACACTACTAAAATATGAGTATCAGGGGAGCTCTCAAGGGTTTGTGCAAGTATATTTGCTGCAAACTCGTCACGAGTAGTTAGGTCTCCAACTGTATTTATCGCCATTATTTGGGCCTTATGCTCCTTGGCGAGTTCAAAAATAAGCTTGTAATGGGTCCATGGAAATCTCCATGAGTCGTGGTAGTGAACACTCTCTAGAAATTCTAGCTCAGTTAAGTGCCCCTCCATGTAAGCGTCCACACAGTATTGATATTTAGCATCCACCATCTCTAGAGCAATTAAGCACTTCTTATTCTCGTTGGCGGCAACCTTTAAAACACGAAGAACATTTCTGATATTCTGATCAAAGGTGTGAAAGTCGCCAAGGTATACAACGTTTGAGGATAGAACGCTTTGTTTTAGTTGCTCAATGTCTGAGGAGTGAAAAGGACGCTTAGAAAATGAAACCTGATCTTTACGGTAGGCCATTAATTCATCTGATACGAGCCCTTCTAAAGAATAAGCTTTTTGTTTAAGATTGCGATAAATATTACGGCGCAGATCGTTTAATTGCTTTTTCAATGAAAACCCTTACATAACGTACATTTAGTGTAAGTGGGAAAGCTGAAAAAGTTAAGGTAAAAAAATGACTATTGGCGTGCAATCGTTTGATTAATTAGACTTCCGTATAGTGCAGGGATTCTAGAGCGGGTTTCTTCTAGTGTATGTCTAAGTGAGTTAAAGCTTGAAAGAATTGATTTTAGGTCCTCAAGTCTTGGAGCAGCCACACCTTGTAGGATTTGAGATAGCGGAACGCCTTCCAAGTTGTCTAAGATAAATTTAAGAAATGAGATCATGTCCTCGTCAGAGTAAATTGTAATTACTGAGGAATCTTTAGCAAACAATTCTAAACAAACAGATTCAACACCCTCTGTCTCTTTCACTTTTCTTTTTGTTTTTTGAAGAGGTGAGTGAATTAGGTTCAGTGAGTTTTCGTTGTTAAATTCAACGTAAACATCTTCGTTATCAGGGTAGATACTGTAAGTTTTCGACAATACTAGAGGTGTCTTCAAAATAGGATTATTGAAGTTTACTGGCATCTTCTTGTCGCCTGTGCCGAATAAGTCCAAACATCTTGTTAGAGAGCGCTTGAAAGTGGAGACCTTGCTAATAACTTCACATGGATAGTTTTTGCAAATCTCGCCAATAAATCTCTCCATTGCACTGAATTGGTCCTGAAGTTGAGATGGACGCATCTCAAGGATCTCTTCTGAGCTTCTTTCAAGAATCGAAAGTCCGCTTGAGATATGCTCTGGCAAGTCTTTGTGTTGGTAGAAGAATTTAGGTAGTAAAAGCTTACTTAAATTGGCCTTCACCTTTTTAAGCTCACTTGTAAAAGTTAGATCAATGATCTGTCCACCAATAGGAGAGTCAAAGAAATCTCTGATCGCATCAATGCTTAGCTTTGGCCACTTAGGGTAGATTCCGTAGTAGAAGCACATTGAATGTCCATATTCGTAGGACTTAACTTCCAATGAACTAGAGAGAATGATCTCTAGGCTTACTTTCTCTTTCTTTCTTTGATCTACGATAATAACATACGGGGCTTCATTGCCACTGTTTGCATCGTAATACTCAAAGATAGGGTTATCATCTCTGTTGTTATTTAAGTTGATATTTTGGATGTCGAAGAAGAAGTCCAACGGCAAACATGACTTCAACAAATTGTTGAAGAATTGTGGATGGGTAATCTTGCTTGAATCCTTTGAAGAGGAATGAATAAGTCTTCCATCTACAATTGCGTCTTGGAAAAATTCAAATTTCGTATGCTCAAAGCTCTTCTGATAAAGAGGTGGAACATCTCCAAGATTGGATATGAAAAAGTCCTGAATTAGTTTTGTAAGCTGAGAGTAGTGCTGGAAAGTGTCCAGGTTTGCACTAAATCTAAACGTAAAACATGACTGTTTTTTAGCTGAATTAGAAGCATTAGTTTGCTTGGAGAAGATGTAGATATAAGAACCAACTTCTCCCTTGCCCTTAACATCCTCAAGGTTGAAGAAACCTTCAACTCTGAAGCCTTTCAAAAGACTCTCTACTTTGTTCTTTTGACTAGGAACGAACAACTTTTTTGAACTTAGAACAAACAAAAAGCCGTCTTCTTTTAGAAAGGATGCTTGCTCTTGAACTTTAGAAATCAAAAAGTGCTGAGAGTTGTTCTTTGGGTACTCTGTTAAATTAAGAGTAATACGATCATATGTTGAATGGTTCAAAGAGATGTCGTTGATCATCAAGCTCTTTTGACCCATAGTCGATGTTTTTCTATTACGTAAATGTCCGCCAGCGACTTGGCTAATAAAGCGAATTGGCTCTGTACCTTTATCTAGAGCAATCTGAGCTAA
>JAGSHJ010000230.1 GCA_023954595.1 Bacteriovoracaceae bacterium
AAATTTATATTTTAATGATAGGCGTGGAGAGTTGACTGTCATTTCAAGCTCTTTCTCCACACTCTTCTCAATGAATACGGACTTGCAGTAGACCGTCTTCATAAACATTACTCCTTCACAGAAGCATAGAATGATAAATGAAGCGGCCAGGCAAAATTGAAGGTAGCCCATTAGTCGATTTTGAGCTCTTTAACTATCTTCTCATTCATGTGATTGACCCGCGTCTTGATATGCTTTCCCATACTTTTGAAGGCCGCCAGGCAAAATATGCCTACAAGCCCTGTTAAAATAACGTACTCCAGCATTCCCTGACCTTTTTGATTCTTAATAATTTTCTTCATCCATATCTCCTTTGTTAAAGCGGCTTTTAAATCTCTTGGGCATCTTTAGCGCCTAAATGCTTTGAATGGTTGGAGAAAACCTGGGGGAGACTGAAGTTTTCCGATAATGAAAAGGGAAAACGATTGCGCGAAATTACAAGGGGTTATAAAATAAAACCCATGATAGAAGATAACAGCAAGCTGTTCGTTTTTGAGAAGAAAGAAGTCGTTTTGATTTTTGTCTTTATAGTGGTTATTGCGGTAACCGCCTTTACCCTTGGGGTGAGGATAGGCAAGCGTCTTTCTTTAAAAGAGGATGGCTATACAAAAACAGATGTTCAGAGTATTGACCTTAAATCCGTGGATGAAGAGTACGTGGAGGCGGTTGTTGATGATCCAGTTGCTCCTGCAGACTTTGAAGACGCATTAAGTGGTCAGGAAGCTCCTACTCAAGAGTCTGCTGCCGACGTGGAAGCAAGACTTAGAGAAGAGATGGAGAAGTTGGCCTCAGGCAAGGTTGAGCAAGCTCCAGTTCAGGATGACTCTGTACAAGAAGCTCCAGTAGAGGAGTCTAGTTCTGTAGAAAGTGTTGATTCAATTCAAAAGCCGGACGATCTTTATGCTCCAGAGCAAGACGTTAAAGGCAAGTTTACAATTCAATTATATGCAAACCAATCAAAGGCGGCAGCACAAGACTTTGCTGATGCTTTTATCGTTAAAGGCTACGATGTCATCATTAACGAGGTGAGTATTGCTGGCAAGGGGAACTGGTACAGAGTAAGTATTGGTGTTTTTGACAATATCGAAGACGCTAAGAAGTACCTGCAGAAAGAATCCTCTTTGTTTCAGTCTGAAGATTACATAATTCAACAATTATAATAGGGGTGCAAGTCTCTGTTATCCTTCGAATCTGAACCTCATCCTTGGATGAGGTTTTTTTATGTCTTACAAGTAAATATTTCATTCGATATTTTCATGCTGTGACAGCTTGGATATGAAACCAGCTATGCAAAAAGCAATATCAATTCTAGCTTTCAGTTTTAGTCTCAATGCAGTTGCACATTATGTTCAAGTAGGCGATAGCTACTCCAAGCAAAACTACAAATACGTATATGGACAAGAGGCCGTAATTGATAATCTTATCGATAATACTGTCCTGATTAATTCAAAAAGAGATAGTGGTGTTAATAGAGGCACTGGCTTCTACATCGGTAAACAAAATGGAAAGCACCTCTTTGTTACCAATGCGCATGTCATGAATAAAAATGAGTGTGCGGGTGCTTCGATTAGCTTTCTTAATCATAATTTTAGACGCTCCAAAGGGCTATGTAAGGAAGTTATCTTCTCTCATTACACAAAAGAAAACTCTGATATCACAGTCTTCAGCGTAGATGATTACTATGCTGATATGATGAGAGGTAGTGGTTTAACTATTGATTGGGACTTTACTCCTGTTGCAGGGATGATGCTTGCGTTTGCAGGATTTGGTCTTAAACAAGCTCCAAGGGGACGCGCGAGTAATGTGGAGCGGGGACTTAGAAATTTTACAATGCTAACGAGCTTTGATGCTGATTGTGTCGTAGCGACTGAAAGTACAATGCTATATCACTTGAGCTCAGTCAGTACTAAGCATGTCTTTGGTACCGGGTGTGACGCCGCTAGTGGAGATTCTGGATCTGCTGTTATTGATAGAGCGAGTGGGGAAGTTGTAGGACTACTTTTTGGTAGTACAAATAACTACTCGTGGATGCCTAGCTCAAATTTTTGGAACCTCGTGGGAACTGACAGTCCACAGCTTTGGAGTTATGGAAGCTTTGCGATCTCACTGACTAAACTTAAAGAAGTTTTTAAAAGTTATGGAATCAAATAAGAGGGTATGACTTAAATACTCTCTCAAAGACGTTGTCTGTCTCGCCTAGGTATAAGCTTCTTATTGTATTCTCATTAAAGCCTTTAATACTTGAAAGATCTAAATCCTTTAGCTTTGGATTAGAGGAGACCTTGTCAATGAACTGGGACGCATCACTCGATTCAAAAGCAGCTTGTTGTACAATAGGATAAATTTCTTCACGGGCTAAATCTAATTTCTCAATAATTAGATGAAGGATATAGCTGGATAAGTAAGTGAAGTTTGAAAGTACCTTATTCTTAATCTTTTCGTTGTGTACTACCAAGTTTTCCACAGTAGAGCTCATGCGCTTTAATGCGTAGTGAACAAGGCCTAAGTTATCTGGAAGCATCATTCTTTCAGCACTTGAGTGAGATATATCTCTTTCATGCCATAAAGGAATGTTCTCGTGAGCAATTAAAAGGTGACTTCTTATTACTCGGGCAATGCCTGAGAGGTTCTCAGTGGATACAGGGTTCTTCTTGTGAGGCATAATTGAAGAGCCCTTTTGGCCTTTACTAAAACCCTCATTAACTTCACCAATGTCGCTGTGGTGCAGATGTCTAATCTCTACAGCTAGCCTTTCAATAGCAGATGCAATGAGAGCGTTAATTGATACTAGCTTTGCAATTCTATCGCGTGGAATGACTTGGCTACTTAGCGCTTCCACTTCAAGACCCAAGTCTTGAACAGCTTTTTGTTCGATATCAGTATTTAATAAAGTGTAGTTTCCTACAGCACCTGAGAACTGACCGGTGATTTCATTTTCATAGAAATTTTTTAAGTCTAAATAGTGACGGTATAATTCGGCGTAGTGACCTAAGAATTTTTGTCCAAAGCTCATAGGTTCCGCATTCATTCCATGGGAGCGACCCATACAAGGAAGCTCTTTTGTCTCTTTCGCCCTTTTTGCCAATGCTTTTAAGAGAGCTTCGTACTGGGTGAGAATAAGCGCCAAGGAATCTTTAATTTGCAGATTGGTCGCAGTATCGATGATGTCACTTGAGGTGCAACCGAAATGAAAAAACTTTGATATTTGTTCTGGAAGGTTTTCAGTAATAGAGGTGCAGAAGGCGATAACGTCGTGTTTAGTCGTCGCTTCTATCTCTTTAATTCTCTCTGGATCAACTTTAGCACTTTCACTTATAGTCTTTGCTGTTCCTTTGGGAACTTTGATTCCCTCTAGAGCTCTGACTAGTGCTAGTTCAACTTTTAGGTATGTCTCAAATTTGTTTTGTTCGTTCCAAATTTGGGAAATCTCAGGACAATCGTACCTGTTAATCATAAATCAACCTTAGTAGTAGTAACCCATTTCAAAGCCAAGGCTTAGCCAGCCAAAGACCAATGAGCGATCTTCAAGCTTTTCTTCATCTTTGGCACTTCTGGCCAGTGAAGAAATGTTATAAGAGAGCTTTGTTCCATAGAAAAAACTCTCGGCCGACCTGTAATGAAGTCCATAGTCAGTTTGAAGGCCAAAGCCTTGATACGTCTCAGAGTCCGCACCGTCAATATGAGAATTGTATGTCAAAAATGCGTCTACCGTTTCAAAGAATCTCGAAGACTCAAGTGAGCGGGCAAGTGCTTTAAAGCGGTAACCCACACCAAAACCCACAGTTGTGAAAGTTTGATCAGTACCGTTTCTTAAGACACTGTTATTGCTGGATTCAATTTCTTCAGCAAGTGCTTCATACTTTCCAGTTGTGCGCTTCAGGAGCAGAGAAATCCAAGTCTCTGTGAAAGTCTTAAGTTCCCTGGAGAATAAGATCTCTAATGAACTAAGTTCAGTGAAGTCCTGGTAATTGACTGAGAAGTGATATCCTAGGGAGAATCGATTACGGTCAGTTCCAGTATAGAAAGTTTCTGAATAGCCTGCTTTTTCTTCTTCTAAAAGACTCTCATTGTATAAAAATACTTCTTTATTTTCATTTATAAGACCTGGCCCAAGGCTTGCTGGGTCTGGGGTCTTAAAGAGACGCTGTCTTTCAAGCTCTGTCTGTTGAGAGAATGCGCACAGGGATAAAGAGGCGAGTGCTATAATCGTTTTAATCATTTCAACACCAAGTTATCGAATTTCTCGCCTGGGAAGTCGTCAATTCCTGATGCGTTGGCAAGGTTGAGCTTCTGGGCAAGGTGTTCATATTTTGCTTGTTCATAGCTTTGCTCTGTTCCAACTAGTGAATCCAGTGCCAGCTTTATGTCAGGAAAAGAAGTCTTTCCGGAGATATATCTATCTAGTGCCAAGTCAAATAGGGCCCTTGAGTTTCTAAGACGAGCTTGTGCTGCTTCAACTTTTTGCTCTAGGTGGGCTATTCTTCTGTGAAATGTAACTATTGCCACTCTTACATCTCTTTTGGCCTCAGTGAAATTTATCTCTGCAATTCTTTTATCAAAGTAGCTTCTCTCTCGAACTCTTGAATTGAAAAATCCTCCAGATCCAAAAATGCTCCACTTCATATTAATACTAGCGGCGATCTCAACATTTCTTCCATCACCATAAGTAGTCACAGAGTCATTAGATCCTTGATTACTAAAAGAGTGTCTATAAGCACCAAGGCGAACACTTAGTTTTGGAAGTGGAAGGTTCTCTTTTAAAGTCTTTTCAAAAGTTCTATTTGCATTGGCAAGTTCAACCTTAGCTTGCTTTAATTCCGGACTGCCAAGGTGAGCAAAGTTTATAGACTCGTCCTTAGCAATGTTTAGGGGAGCGTACTTAAGCTGATTTGTAAGAGTGTATGTTGTGCTTAATTCATCACCAAGAACTTGTGCAAGCTCTTCCTCTGCCAATGCTACTTGAGCATTGATATCTTGAAACTCTTGGTGGGACCTTAGAAACTCTTCTTTTGACTGAAGAAACTCTTGTCTTTTGATTTTACCAAGTCCAAGTTTCTCTTTAGAGAGTCTATATATGAAGGAAGTGTGTCTTAATTGAGACTTCTTAATTTGTCTGATTTGTTTAAGTAGC
>JAGSHJ010000139.1 GCA_023954595.1 Bacteriovoracaceae bacterium
GATCACTCAGAGCAGTGCTTTCTTGGAGGAAAAAGAATTAGATCCCTCTGACCATCCTAGCTGCAGTTGAAAAGCAGCCCTGCAATAGGTATCCACCTGTGGGTGCCTCAAAGTCAAGCATCTCACCAACGGCATAAAAGCCAGCAAGCTTTTTGATTTGAAAATGTTGATCAAGCTCATTAAAAGCAATTCCACCTGACGTAGATATTGCCTCCTCAATTGGCCTTGTTCTTTTAAAATCAACCTTTAAATCTTTTATTGCTTGGGCCAGTGTGGATAAATCGGTGTAAGCATCTTTAGGTAGTATTTCTTTTAAAAGTGTATTTTCAACTTTTCCTATTCCCAAAGATTTTCGCAGATGATTTGAAAGACTATCTTTTGCTTTTTTATTTTTAAGTTTTGATAAAACCTGCTCAAGACTAAGATCTGGCTTTAAATCCAATGAAACTGTGGCATGCCCAAACTCAATGATGTTATCTCTTATAATGTTTGAAACGGCATAAATTCCCCCCCCCTCAATACCAAAGGGTGTAATCATGATCTCGCCTCTATGCACTCTATCTTGAAACTTAATACCTACATTTTTAATGGGAGCACGATCTACTGTGCTGATAAAATGCTCGGACCAGTCACATTCAAACCCACAGTTCATAGGAAGAAATGGTTTGACCTCAACTCCAAGCTTTTCTAGTTGTGCTTTCCATTTTCCATCAGAGCCAGTGCGCTTCCAGCTAGCACCACCCATTGCTAGTACCACAACGTCACCGATAGCTTGGACCACTTCTTCTTTAAACTTGAAAGTTAATTCTTTGCTGGGATGCAATTCAATAAGTTCGTGACGAAGAAAAAGCTCAAAGTCCTCACTTGCCTTTAAATGGTCAATCCAGTTCTTTAAAATTTGTGCTGCTTTTAGTTCTTTTGGAAAAACCCTTCCAGAGCTTCCAACAAATGTTTCTACACCTAGCTCAAGGCAAAAGTCTCTAAGATCCTGTGGTGTAAACTCACCTATAATTTCAGAGAATAGGTCTTGATCCTTTCCATAACGGGTCGAGAAAGACGTCAATTCCTCACTATGAGTAAGGTTCAACCCCCCATTTCCAGCAACTAGGAACTTCTTCCCACAAGCTGTAGATTGATCGTACAATTCAACACGATATCCTTTCTTTAGAAGAAGATATGAGCTATACAATCCAGCAGGGCCAGCTCCGACAATAACGACCTTATTTTTCATCAATTAACCTTAGGTTTTATACTTTCCAAAAAATAGCAGGAATTCTATAATTTTAAAACACCGACAAAGGATAACATAAATTGGAACTATCCAAACACAGGGCGCATCGCAATCAAAAATACCTAAGCTGGCTTAGGCAGCAAAACTGTGTAATTGCAGGTACAAAGGCACAGTGTGCCCACCACATACGTCTTGGAACAAACGGTGGTGCCGGATTAAAGCCCTCAGACTACTTTTGCATTCCTTTATTAAACGAATATCACACTACAGGTTCGAGTGCCTTACATATAATTGGTGAGGAGACCTTCCTTAGTTCATTTTCACTCAACCCCAAAGAGTTGTTTTTATCATACTTAAAACAGTTCCTGGCACAGACTTATGATCTGTCTATTAGCGTAGATAAAAAGAGCTTAGAACAGGCCATTGCAGAACACATCGAACTAATTGAAAAACAAAGACCTAATACTGACAAGGCCACTAAAAAACCAAAAAAGAAGAAAGAAGAGCCAAAGGTTGCAGCTCCAAGTATTACTGAAAACGAATACTATCAGAAGGCCAAAGAACTCAAAAGAGAACGTGACAAGGAACTTAGAAAGAAGCTTAAAGAGCAGAACTCTTCTAGGCCCAAACAAAAACTACCTAGTAGAAAACTGGTTTCTTCTAAACCGAAACAGTCTCTTAAGGGGCAAGAGTTTTATGAAAAGGCCAAAGAGGCCAGGAAGCAACAAGAGAAAGAATACAGAGAGAAAAACAAAGAACGCATGTCTAATTATAGAAAAGAAATGCGAAAAAAGTTGAAAGAGAATCAAAGTAAATAGCAGATCTTGAAATAGCCAAATAGCCCCTAACATGCTATCTTAATGCCATGAATGATTACATCCTAACCTACAGAAAACTAGTCATGCCAGATGACTTAAACCATGCAAAAACCTTATTTGGAGGCCGTCTTTTACAGTGGGCCGATGAAGCTGCAGTAATGTACGCAATGTGCCAAATTGGGAGCAAATCGATTGTTACTCTAAAAATGTCAGAGGTACTTTTTAAGAACCCTGCTAAGAGTGGAGATGTTCTTGAGTTTTGGACCAGGAAACAAAAAATAGGAAATAGCTCTTTGGTAGTCGACTGCGTTGTAGTGAGAAAAATAGTTCAATCTCCGCAGGAGAATCCAACACCGCCTAAACCTCAAGAAGATGGTCAGTTTAAGAATCCACAAGATATTATACTAAGTTGTGACTTTAGCTTTGTTCACGTTGATGAAAGTGGCAGACCTAAGCCTCACATGCTTGCAAAGAAAAGCTAGCTTGTTTCAAATATCCCTAAAAGGCACTTGAATAAAGTGTCTTTTTTTAATGGTTTTGTAAGATAAAGATCACACCCGGAGTTAAGGCTTTTCTCTTTCTCCTCTTTAAGCGCACAAGCAGACAATGCAACGATCGGAAGGCTTTTATCACGGTTTTCTACTTCCCACTTTCTATACTCCCGAGTGGCGGTATAACCGTCCATCACAGGCATTTGCATATCCATAAAAACGATATCAAATTTGTGGTGCTTCAAAGCTTCTAATGCTTGTTCTCCATCTTCGGCCTCAACAACATCAAAAGGAAATTTTTTGATATAGGCCTTTACAAGACTCCTATTATTTAGAGAGTCATCGACCAGAAGAACCTTAAGAGACAAAGATTCAAACAATGAATAATCATTTCCAATTGAGGTTTGTTTATTTCTTTTGAGTTCAGGTTTATCAAGTTCTTTTAGATCCAAGCTTGCAAAGAAAGAGGAACCTCTACCAAGCTCACTCTCCACCCATAATCTTCCACCCATTAATCTAACAAGTTCAGTAGTAATAGATAAACCAAGGCCCGTTCCACCAAATTTTCTATTGGATGCAGATTCAACTTGAGCAAACTTTTTAAATATCAACTTTTGCTGATCTTCAGGAATACCAATTCCTGTATCAGATACTGTTATAAGAAGATTACCCTTCTCATCCTTTTCAGCGTGAGTAAGAGTGAACGACACACTCCCATCTTTAGTGAATTTCAAAGCATTACCAACCAAGTTAATTAGAACTTGAACAATTCTTGACCTATCCCCCAAATATATCGAATTAAGAGATTCATCGACACTGTAGCTTAATTCAACGCCCTTCTCTTTCGCCTGCCAGTAGAATATGTCAAAAAGCTGCTTGAGGATGGCATTAAAGTCTAGCTCTGACTCCTCTAATACGAGCTCCCCTGCCTCCACCTTAGTGAAGTCTAATATATCGTTTACAAGGTTTAGTAAGATTTCACTGGAGTTTTTAAGAACCCCCACATAATTCGTTTGCTCTTCATCAAGCTTGGTTTCGCGCAAAAGATCAGAAAGACCTACAATAGAATTAAGAGGAGTGCGGATCTCGTGACTCATGTTCGCCAAGAACTCACCCTTGATTTGAGCGTGCTTAAGCGCCTCTTCTTGTGCCTTACGTCTTTGGGCAACTTCGACCTCTAGGTCTTTTGTACGTGCTTGCACCATGGAAGATACTTTCGCTTTTTGCTTCAACAAAAACTTTGTGTAAATTGAGATAAAGAAAAATGGCAAAGAGATAAGAAATGCGATCAGGATCACCTTTTCAAACTCGCCATTATCTATTAGCTCCTCACGTCTCTCTGATACATAAAAGAAGTCAACATCGTTAAAACTAGCAAGTTTAAACGTTTTGGTATGCTTATTATCGTTCTCCATCTTTTGGGAGTCGGCGGATAAAACACCATCCGCCAAGTAGTACTCAACAAATGAGTGAGAACTACGCCTATTAAGGATTAGCTTTTCTGCTTTTATATATTCATTAGGATTTGAATGAAATTCGGATAGTCCAAATATAATGCTAATGTAGCCTTTTTGGTCATCCCTTGTTTTTACAAATTTAGTAAACACTAGCTTAGGTTCAGACTCATCTATCACCTGAGAGAATTCTAAGATATTAACATTTTTACAGGCACCGCTTCCATTGGAAAAGACCAGATTGTCCATATTGTCATGCCAACATGTTGAGAAATTCTTCTCCCCCAATGCATTATTTAAAAACACTTTAAACTCATTCACATCGACATTGCTTGAAGCGGTAAAAAGGCCTGATATAACGTCAAGTGCCGCTTTCTTTTTATCTAACTGGTTAAGAATAGATACATAGTTCTTTTGAGTAACAGTATCAAATTCTAGTGCGTGATTGTCCCTTAAACTTTTAAGTTGGTTGTCGTAATAGAGAAATGAAAGCACTATTCCAGCGAACAAAAATATGTAGATCGTAAATATGTCTTTTTTGGTTTTACTCATCTATTTCAATACCTTTGCCAAAGACGCAGGGTATGAGCTTTTGAGAAATCGCCACTGCTTTCTCTGCTCTTTTACTCCTAAATCTTTTGTGATTTCTTGCCAGTTTCTAGAAACTTTATTCAGTGCAAGTTTGGGTGATATTTGTTTAAAAGCTGCTGCATGCACGGCTTGCTTTAAAGTAGAAAAATAGCGCCCTTGCCCTCTTACATAGAAGTCAGGAATGCTAGTGATTAAGCTTTTCTTATGGGCACTCAAAAACTCTTTCGAGTAAATCTCTTGAACGATTTGATCCTCATAATGTTCATCTCTGTAAGGGTCAAAAAATCCATCCTTTTCTCTCACTGCACTCGTTGAAACCTTTGGAGTTGTTGCAAACAAACAGAAAAGATAAGATAGTTCGACGTTTGTAGAGTACGATGAAACAACATAATTCCAACCCCAATTAAAGTATGGCATTTGATATACTTGTCCATTGATTTTACCACCTGGCAAAGGGGCGTATCCAAGCTTACCCTTAAGTGGAGATGAGGTTTTATTAAATGCTTTTTGAGAACCACCCCAACCAAGATTACAGAAGGTGTTGCCCTTAGTGAAAGCCTCAAAGTTTTGAAAAAGATTATTACCTAAAACCCCTGGCTCTAAGTATTTGGTAGCGTCCACCAATTCTTCAAGGGCTTCAAGCCCTGAAGCATTATTGAACTGTGGATTGAAGTCATCATCTACAGGGAAAAATCCTTTAGAGTGAAAACGTGTCCAGAACTCCCATGCAGTATAATCTCTATTTCTGAATAGGCTTCCACCGTATCGGTTCTTATCGGGGTTATGAAAGAATTGCATTTGTTTATCGAGATCATCCCATGTCATTGGAACATCTAGTTTTTTTCCGAATCTATCTTTAAAACGCTTTTGGTTATCTATATCTTCAAGCCATTGCTTATTATAAAAAAGCATATAAGCATCACCATCACACTGGTAACCGTACAAGTCCCCCTTATAGCGATCTCCAAGATTATAAAGTGAAGATTCCATAAGACCTACTGGTTCGTAAACTTGAGCGAAGGGCGTTAGATCAATGATTGATTTGGCCTCCACCAAGTCCGGAATAGTGAAACTAGCTGGAAGAGCAACATCAATCGACTTTGAGCCCTTGCCCATGAGTCTTTCCAATAGGATTTCAGATGCCACATCTGCTGTACCAACCTCTCTTAAATTAACAGTAATGCCTGTGAGCTTTTTAAACTCTTGAGCAACAGCTGTTACATTTGCAAGTGATCCCTTAGGATGAAGAAGGTTTAGTGATTGATTCTTCTTTCCCCACTTTTTCTTTATTAAATTTGCAATTTGGATATGTGGTTCAGTAAAGGTAGAGCTGAAAGTAGACAGGGGCATTGAGGACATGGCCAATACGAGCTTACCGCCTTTAAGAACGAATTTTCTTCTTGTAAGCATTAAGCTACTCCGATTATATGATACTGACTAAAGCATCTTATCAACTAGATGTATTAGCTTTGTGACCATAATGTATCCAATCGTAAACAGTGCTTGAATTTCAGACACTTACAAAATTATTATTAGAAAATAAATCACGATATTATATGGTGAAGAATAAGTTTTAGTGTTATTTCGTGAAATTAGGTACTTAGAACAAATTCATTTTCCAATATCCGTTCAAAATATTATGATAAGGCCAACTATAGGAGATAAATATGCCTTCATTTGATCTAGTTTCCTCATTGGACATGGGTGAACTTAAAAACGTAGTAAATATGGCCAACAAGCAAATTTCTGGAAGATATGACTTCAAAGGCTCAAAATGTGCAATTGAACTCAAAGGCGAACAGGAAATGGAAATCATTGCTGAGACAGAGAGTAGAATCGAAGCTGCAATGCAAATTCTATTTGGAAATATGAGTAAGAGAAATCTTGGTCTGAAATGCTTGGATGTTCAAAAAGTTGAACCGACTGGACATCAAATGTATAAGTTAAAAATTATACTTAACTCTGGCATTAATAAAGACAAAGCAAAGATAATTAACAAGGCCATCAAAGACTCTAAGATTAAAGTCTCCTCCCAGTACCTTGATGAAAAGATTCGTATCAGTGGGAAAAAGATTGATGACCTACAAAAAACATTTCAGATGTTAAGGTCTCATAAAGAGCTTGAGATTGATGTAAAAATGGAGAACATGAAGTCGTAAGTTTATTTCTTTACGACTTCAATACCATTCTTATTGATAGTGATTTTTCTATCCTTATAAAGCATTCCGACAGCACTCTTAAAGGTCTTTTTACTCATCCCAAAAAGGCCTCTAATCGCCTCTGGCGAGCTTTTATCGGTAATACCAACACTCCCCTTATTGCGGTTAAGAACTTCCATCACTTTATCTTTGGATTGAAAAAGGTTACCAACACCCTGGACCTGAAAAGAAGCGTCTATCAACCCGTCTTCTCTTAGTTTTTTTACATATCCTTCATAGAATTTACCAAGCTTCACATGAGTAAATGTTTCGTTGTGATAAATCATTCCTATATACTTTCTATTGATAATACAACGATAGCCTAATTCAGTATCTTCAACAGGCTGAAGCTCAACTTTATCATTTTCCAAAATATCAAACTCAGTATCGTCGATATATTTTCCAAGTTTTGTACTTCCAAAAACTCTCTCAGCACCTTCCTCTAGATCAACACGTACAAGATACTTTTCACCAAGTCTTAGCTTTTCTTTTTGCTCATTGCCCGGAACCAATAGATCTTTATTGATGCCCCAATCTAAAAAAGCGCCAAATGGCTGAACATCAATGACTTCCATGTATCCGTACTCACCAACAAAAGCGTGAGGGATTTCACTTGTGGCCAATAGTCTTTTGCTATTTGAATCAAGATAAACAAATACGTCTACTTGTTCGTTTGTTTTAATATTTTCACCTGCCAAGGAGTGAGGCATAAAGCAATGTTCACCTGACTCTTCTTGCGTAAGTAGAAAGCCTTCGCCCCCTTTGCTCTCAACAGTCAAAGTATTCATTTTTCCAATTTCAATCATTTCTATTCCATCGTTAATCAAGTTTTCGCGACTCTACAGCTTTATACTGCACTAGTCCATACTGTATTTAGTTTTTGAATATTATCCATTTACGACATCTTAACAATTCA
>JAGSHJ010000422.1 GCA_023954595.1 Bacteriovoracaceae bacterium
AGTATTTATTATAGGTCTTCGATGATTCATCCTTTGAATTTAATTCAACTTGAAGCTTTAAAACGAGAGGATGAGCAATTACTAAGAGAGAGTGTGACAGGAATAGCCTGCGGCATGATGACCACAGGCTAATTTGATTTTTAATTATTAACGACGTCTCATTTGCCAAAGCAATTGAGAAAGGTAAGGACGACGGTTTTCACCAGTCGCAACCATCAATAGTTTGGTAAGTTTTAAATCCTCTGGATCAGTGTAGAGAATAATCAACAACTCTTTGAGGTAGTTTGTATTTAAAGTGATGTAGTTGTCGGTTCCGACACCTAGAGCAACACCTTTTTTCTCCCACCAAGAGAACGGATGATCTTTATAATCTTTAAATGAACCAGTTAGTCTTTTGTTACTAGATGGTAGTGCAATTAAAGATACACCTTTATTTAACATTCTGTTTAAAACATCGTGTTGGTAATGCTCGACTTCTCTTGCAGTGTGAAACTTCGTTTTTACAAAGAAAGTTTTCTCTTCCGGCTTAAGAGGTACTCCGCTGAAGAGTTTGCCTTTAACTACGCCATCATCTCTCCAGTGCATCTCATCGAGCTCGTCATATTCTTTTGAGCCTTCTTTTATAGGAATGCCTTGTTCGTTCCAGTCACAAACTCTTTGATAGAGGCTGTGATAGTAGTAGTTCGGGTTAATACCTAAACTAATACCGTGCTCAAGAACATCGATGTGCCAGATGTTCATAGCATTATCTACTGCCTGAACACCTTTTTTCAGTGTATGAAATGTTTCACCGTGGTGAGAGCGGATAGAGAACCCTTTGTAGTGAAGTTTTCTAAATCCCATTTTCATATCTTGAAAGTGATCTTTTCTATAAAGATTTTTTTCATTTCCAACTGTGTCCACGTCAGTTACGTAAGGACCAAGTTCCGGGTTTCTCTCAATGATGCTAAGAATTTGATCTATCTGGTGATCAAAGTGTTCCTTTTTAGATTCGAATCTACTGCCGTCAAAGAAGTCTGCTTCTTTTCTAAAACAAGGAGAGAGGATGAAGTTAAACATTGGAACTTTCTTTTTAAATTCCATGAACCCGTCATAAAGACCCATTACAACATCTTCTTCTGTAATGTTCTCAAGGCCTGGGATCTGTTCACTCTCATTGGTTGTCGCTCTAGAGAAAGTAAACTTCAAACGAATTGAGCCGACATTGTAGGAGTGATATAGCTCACTTGCCATATGGAATGCCGCTTCTTTATGTGCTTCTCTATCTGTTAGAACAAGTTTTGGTAGAAGTAGAATTTTAAGATAACGATCAAATCTCTCATCTTCTTTAAGACTTAATAGCTCCGCTACATCCTCTTCACTTTCAAGTTTGATGTCATCACCATATGTCTCAGTGATCTTATTCCAGTAGAGTTCTTTGTGAGGACCGTTTAGTAGTGGCTTAAGCCTAGGCCAGACAAAGTCTGCTGTAAGAGATCCTGTTAAGTGTATGTGCTCTTCTTTAAATGGAAGAGGGAACTTTTTAAGAAAAACTTGCATCGCATCAGATACAGGGTGATTAAGTAGAGTTTGAATTTCTACTTCATCTTGTTGAAAGCCACCTAGTAACTTTCTAAACTCCATTAGAGATTTTCTAACCGGAGTGTTTTCTCGACAGTACTCAGAGTTGAGTGCCAATTCGAGTGTGTGAGCCATTCCAATACCATTTGTTTCACTGATAATTTGGATAAGGATCTCACTGATTTGTTTTATTAATTTCTGACTCATATACCTTCTTTGTTTTTAGGCTCACTTGAGCATAAAAGTTTAATGATTTTAATAATGTAGCTTACCACTTAATAAAAAAACTTGCAAAAACTTACATGTCCTGTTCAAGGCATGTCAAACCAAGCATAATGATGAAACCAATGACTTTATGGATGAAGCTTCAGGCCATGGATGGCTTCTTTTTTCCCTCCGGATTCGGAAAAATTCTACCACACAATATCGTTTGTTCTCTGTTTAAAAAGCTCTTCATCGAAGGAATCACCTGTTTCTACGAATGTTTTCAAGTCCTTAAGAGCGTCGTTGCCCCAAAAGAACTCCTTTTCAACCACAAAGCTCGGAACTCCAAAAAGGCCGATTTCTAAGGCATCCTTGGTGTTTCTTTTAACTGCGAGCTTGGCCTCTTTGCCAAAAGCCTGATCCATAAGAGCTTTTGCATCGAGATTGGCCGCATTTAAAGTGGTTTCGATCTCTTCTGGATTGTCACCTTCTTTGCCTTGGCCCCATATCAGGTCCCAAAGTGCATCAATAACTTTAAATTGATCATCTCCAGAGCATTCTTTGGTCGCAAGTCTTAGACAATACAAGGGGTTAAACGGGTGCTTAGCTGGAGGAGTGAAGGGGATATCGTTCTTTGCTGCGTATCGAAAGCACGATTTAAGCATGGTGTATCTCTTTGGTGCGATCTCTCCTGGGCCTTTTATATCCCAGTGGGAGAACAGCTTCCCCATTAGAACAGGTCGATAGTTTATTTCATACTTATCACCAAGGACTTTGAGGTGATTTTTCCAAGCGAAATACGAATATGGGGATAAAAAATCAAAGAAAAAATCTATTTTTTGCATGCTTAAGTTTCCAATATCAGGCGTCTTTATAATTTCCATCATAGTCATTGTTGAGCGAAATGCAAAACACTGCTATTATTGCTTTGCGCAAAGGAAATTAGACATGATGTCCTAGGCTCGCTACTACACGTGTTTTAGCGGCTTCTTATTTTTATCAATCCATTCATTTTTTTAATCGCTTAAGCCATCGGCCGTACGTAATCTCACGCTGTTTTTGTTGAAACGTTGGAACTTGGGCATCTCCTGAGCTTTGTCTCGGAGGCTTCATGAAATTAATCGTTAAATCTCTCCTTGTAACTCCTGCCTTATTATTACTTGTTTCTTGTGGTGGCTCTAAGGCCATGGTCGATGATGTAAAAGTCGAACCGCGTTTTGTAGATA
>JAGSHJ010000008.1 GCA_023954595.1 Bacteriovoracaceae bacterium
ATCCTTTATCGTGTTTTTCTCTCTCAAAAGTTTTAAGGTAGTCTTTCAATTCAAAAGGTAGAATCAAAGAGGCTTTTCTCTCACACGCCTTCTCTACCGATGTTTTTAAGATCATCACTATGAATTTCAAAATATAAATCTCTTAGTTCCTTCTTAGTTGATTTATTTTTAGCTAATAAAGAACCTGAAACTAGAATGAGTAAGATAAAAAATTTCAATTTAAAGATCCTCAACATAGACTCTGATACGTTTTTCCTTTTTAAAGATTACTGCACCAGGACGTTTTTTTATACCTTTTAGGTTTTTAACTTGAGTATACACTAGGTTCAGCTCTGGAGTTGTTATATGAGCACTCTTTCTCATCTCTAATGCGACCATTTCAAATACTTCAGCATCAAGTGCTTTACTCTTTAACTTAACAATAATGTGTGGGCTCGTTTCACTATCTAGGTGAAACCACCAATCATCTTTACTGGCCCAACTCTTTCTAAGTTGATCATTACCTTGGGCACCTGTTCCAACACCTATGGAAATCACGTCATGGTCTACGGTATAATAGCCTAGCTCATCGTTTAATTTTTTAGATGCAACCTGCTTCTTATTCACGCTCCAAGTTGGCTGAATTACTGAAAGAGTATTTTCATATTCGTCTTGATTTGGTTTGGATGAGATTATCCTCTCAACCTCTTCAAGCCTTTTTTCTAATATTGATTGGCCTTTCTTGAGCTTTTTTACTTTGGTGTAGAGTTCATCTCTTCGTTTAAAACTAGTGCTTTCTCTGAAGTTTATTTTGATTGAATCGATTTCTATTTTCTTATCTAGCGTATCAAAGTCTTGTCGCGACTCAATCCACTGCTTAAGCACTTGCCACTTTCTGGTTTGCTCCAAATCTTTCGATATGTTTTTAAACTTTCTTTTTAAAAAGTTTTTCTTCTTCTTACCTTCGCCACCACCAAAGGCCTGTTTTTCCTCTGCCTGAATTAGCTCATGAGCTTGGGGAATTGATTTAGACTTAGGCTCGTTATTCTGTACCGTCCTTCCAGCCAGAGTCATTGCCTCATCGATACTAGAAACTTCAAGCTTTGCATCCCACGAACAGAGGATGTTCATCATGCCCGCTTTCTGATCATAAAACTCATTTGCAAAATATAGGTGTCTACCCTTATAGAAGAGGGCCAGGGTGCACTCTTTACCGAATTTTTGATATTTAATGTAGATGATCCTATCTTCAGGATCCATTTCAATCCCAAGAAGTCTTGCACCTGCTAGATGTTTTCTTAAATATTCAAGAAAACGATCTCTTTTACGCAGTGGACTAGGAATTTGTTTTTCTGCAACCCAAAATCCCTCGTAGCCTTTTCCTCTTCCAAAGTAGAGATAGACGGTCTTTCCCATCTCTCTTAAAGACAGAGATATATACCTAGAACTGCTGTAGATCTTCTGCAGCTGTCCTTGCTGGTCCCAGACCGTTTGAAATTGCCTAACTTGGCCTGCTATGTCATTATACGTCAATATCATGACTAACAATATACAGAACAAAAACACGATTTTAAAACAGTTGGAGTGGGATTTATTTTATAGCAAAGTGAATTCTCTCTCTTTATTTAAAGATTGTGCACAGCGAGTGCTATCTAATGAGGTTTCTCACGAGAAACTTGAAGATATATTTTCAATTACAGACACATTTCTAGACCAGGCCAACTATGAAGAGGTTGTGGCGATCTATTTAAAACTCACAGAGTTGGATGAAGATCACTTTGGTGCCAGTAGTGGAGCAAAGCTTGCTAAAGGTGTCATATTTGACCTCAAGGAATTATCACATCTTATTAGGCTACTAGAAATTGCTCACGAGCATAGAAAGTTTTTAAATGCTTCATTTGCTCCATTTGATATTGAAGAACATGATAAGTTTAGACAGTACTTTCAAAGAAAAGTATTAAGAGAGTTTCGAACCTTCGTAACCAAAGAAGGTGAAGTAGACTTTTTTAAACACCCAAGACTTAAAGAGCTATATAAGAGACAACTCGAAATAGAGACAGGCATTAGAAGCCTTCTTGGCAAGCTCAAGCATACAGAGAAATTTGAGAAAGCACTGCAATTTGAAAGTCATGACGTTATTAATGATAAGTACGTGCTACCAGTAAGAAGCGATAGCTTTAGCTCCTCCCTAGGTTCAATTGTGGCACGCTCCGAATCGGGTAGAACTTTATTTGTGGAACCGATGGAGCTTAGACAGCAAAACCTTGCAAGACTTGAGACTATTTTAAAAATTGATCAGATTGTTCATGAGATTGCTAGAGATTTCTCCCAGAGGTTGGCACCCTATTCCAACATTATTGATCAAACAGTAGAACAAGTTTTCTTATTTGATGAGTTTCAAACACGATCCAAGTTCGCACTAGAATATGGACTAAACCGTCCAACCCTAATTGATAATCACAGTATTGAGCTTGATAACTTTTTTCATCCTTTAATTGAAAATCCTGTAAAGAACAGCATCACAATCAATTATGATGATAAAGGTCTCGTTATTTCAGGGCCTAACACAGGTGGGAAGACGGCCGCAATCAAAGCGATAGCTCTATCTTGTTTCTTTTTAAAACACGGTCTCTTTGTCCCTGCACGACGAGCCCAAATGTTTAACTTTGAAAATGTTTTCTATTTTGGAAACGACCAACAAAGCCTTGAACAAGGACTCAGCTCTTTTGCAGCAGAGGTCAAAAACTACACGCAATTATTGAAGCTTCTTGGTGAGAGTAACCTTGTTATCATTGATGAGATATTTAACTCTACAAGCTCAGAAGAAGCATCTGCTTTGGCCTTTGCCTTTTTTGAAGAAATAACAAAATCTCAAAGCTCAAAGATCATTGTTTCCACCCACCATCAAACTTTAAAGACAATGGCCCATGCGCAGAACGAATACCTATCATGCCATGTTGGTTTTAATGCTGAAATCAATCAGCCAACCTATAAGTTGGTATTTGGTTCTCCTGGTAGCTCCCTTGCCATTGATATATTTAAAAAGCTCAGTGGTGAAGATCCTATTTGTGAACAAATCTATAAAGAAGCAACTAAGCGTCTAGATAATAAGATGATTAATTACGAGAAGCTTCTTCATAGTCTGTCTGAGAGAGAGGGCAAACTCTCCAAGCTTGTGGATCAGAACGAGCAAATAAATAAAGAGCTTAAGAATCAGAAAGAGGCCGCGAAGGGAATCATCCAACTGAAAGTTGATGAAGAAGTAACCAAACTGCGACAGAAACTTTCTAAGATTGAACAAAGAGCAGAGCAAGCACTTCAAGACGCAAAAAACGGCGAAATCAACTCTAGCCGTGCAAATAGAAAAAGATTTAGCAGTATTGAGAGTGAGCTTACTCCTTTTGTTAAAAAAGAAGATACTGGCCAGCGCTTTGAGAAATTTAAAGACATGCCTAAACCAAAAGAGCTTGTTGTTGGAAGTAAATATTTCTGTTCATTTGTAAATCAAACCGTAACACTCAAAGAGATTAAAAACGCTAAAACTGTCATCGTTACACGTGGTGCTTTAAATATTAAGTGCCCAGCAGACTCTTTGCATATTCCCAATAAAAGCTATGGGCAGAAGGTTGTGGTTACTGCTCAAAGAAGCTCCCATGCTAAAATTGAATATGATTGTCGCGGAATGCGCTTACATGAGTTTCAAAACATTGTGGAAAATGCCATCCCTGATCTACTTAGTGGAAATGTCCCATACATAAATGTGATTCATGGACATGGCAACGGTACACTTAAGAAATGGCTTAGGGATTTTATTAAAAATAGTAAGACTATTGAGTGGGATAAGGCCGAGACAGGAAATGACGGTGAGACAAGGATTATTGCCAAATAGGCCCACCGTCAAAAATATTTTATTCTATTAAGCTACCGATTCTCCAAGGTCTAAACTTAAAAGTTTCATCCCCATTTGACCAAGGCCATGGGAAAGATAGAGAAAACCAAATCAGGATTGCTTCACCTTTGATATTCTCAAAAGGTACAAATCCCCAAATCCTACTATCTGCCGAGAAGTCTCTATTATCGCCCATTACAAAGTATTTGCCTTGGGGTACCAAGATTTTATTGAAGTTTGCAATGTAGATATTATCTTCATCCACCTGGGTAACGTGATTGTGTTCACCTGTGGCAGTTTCAAAAAATTTAAAGTTAAATCTTTTAAACTTATCATCCATATCTTCCATAATCTCACTACCATCCATAGGTTTAGCAGTGATTGGTTGATCATTAACATAGACGACTTTATCAATAACCTGAATAGTATCCCCAGGAAGGCCAACTACACGTTTAATGTAGTTCAAGTCAGGGTTTTTAGGATATTTAAATACAATGACATCACCACGCTCAGGAGTCTGCGGGCCTGTGATATAAGTTGGATCACTAAACCAATCAGAGAAAGGAACCTTAAAGCCGTAAGCAAATTTATTGACCAAAATAAAGTCACCAATCAATAAAGTTGGAATCATTGATCCAGATGGAATTTTGAACGGTTCAAAAAATGTCGAACGAAATGCCAGAACTGAAACGACAATTATAATTATAGATTTGAATTCTTTTATGAACTTTTTGCTTGAAGAAAGGTCTTTAGTCTCGCCTTCCGAAAGCTGTTTTTCTAGCTGATCATCACTCATTTGTCGTTTTCCTTATTCTTTTAAAGAATCATAATAATGTTGAATAATTTTTTTAGCAAGGTAGGTACTCTTAATATACCACTTTTCAACGTTAACAATCATAACACATACAGAGATCCCTGCATCATTCTCATCACCCTTAGGCTTTGCGTAACTTACAAACCAATCTCTCTTACCATGCGGAACACCACCAGTGATGGTACCGGTTTTACCACCGATTTCTATATCTCTAATTTTCTTAGTTTTCCACGGCCTGAAGGCACCTCTAGCGGTACCGCGCTTGACCGTCAGATTCATCATCTCTTTAAGTTCAAGTGCTGCTTCTTTTGAAAGTGATCTGCTAAGGATGTAGCTTGGGGCCCAAACTTCCCTCTCCATCTTCTCATCTCTGACGGATTCAACAACATGTGGCTTTTTAAGAACACCCTCATTCGCTATTACAGATGCAATTAATGCCCCATGAAGCGGGCTTATCATTGTCTTTCTATTAAATCCGGAAGCAAGTTCTGCCAAATTGTATTTGCTCTCAACAGGGAAAAGCTTTGAAGTTCCAGATTCAAGAATCTGTAGAAGCTCTTCATTGAAACCAAACTTGCTTGCGGTGCTGAAGATACTTTTAAAGTTTGTGTTATTAATTGCGGCCTTGCCAAAAACCACATTATTCGACCATGCAAAGGCCTTTTCAAAAGGTATGGCCCTAGTCCAGCGATTCTTTTTGTCTTTGAGTTGATACTTATAAAGTGTCGTTGATTTCCCATTATATGAGAACTTGGTCCCTTTATGGACATCCGTATTATCTAAAAGATCTGCCGCTGTAATAACTTTAAACACACTTGCAGCAGGGTGAGCTGAAGAGAATGCCATAGACTTGCCTACAACATTGCCCTTTCTCTGAAAATCCACTGCTGTAAGAATGGCGCCCGTGTTATTGTCTAGGACTACTACAGAAGTATAGTCAGACCTGTATCTTCTCATCTGCTTTACGACATAATTTGTAAGGTCTTCATTGATTGTATAGTCGACCGCATACTCTCTATCATTATAATTTAGCTTTTCAGGCCATCCCTTATTTGAAAAAACTTCTTTTGATAGAGTTTTTTTAAATTCCTCAGCATCGAATGTCTCAAAGCTTAGGTCTTTACTGAAATTAAAATTTGCAAATGCAAAGCATGGCAACGCCAATAGTGATAAGAGATATTTATTCATTACCTTTATAACCTTTTCCTATAACAAAGAACTCTTTACTCACACTTCTTGTGGACTTTGGCTTAAGGTAGTTAAATTCTTTAAATACGGATCTTTGTTGCTTTAGGTATTCTTGGGCGTCATGGCTATCGAATACTTTAATTACGAAGTTTCCTCCAGGACGTAAAAGTTTTGGAAGATGATAAAAAACCATTTCAACCAAGTTCAAACTTCTGGCCTGATCTACTGACTTTATACCCATAGTGTTAGGGGCCATATCTGAAACAACGACATCAAACTGGGACGTAACCCCAAGCTCTTCCAATGTTTGCAGGTCATTCACATCTTTTTCAAACACGGAAACATTTGGAATCTTATCTATTTTGTCGTTAACCTCTTTGATATCAATGCCAACGACTTTTCCGTCTTTTCCAATTTTTTTGGATGTGTATTGAATCCAAGACCCAGGGTAATATC
Organism: Bacteriovoracaceae bacterium; assembly: GCA_023954595.1. Lineage (GTDB taxonomy): Bacteria > Bdellovibrionota > Bacteriovoracia > Bacteriovoracales > Bacteriovoracaceae > UBA845. The sequence continues at coordinate 6,327 of JAGSHJ010000008.1, forward strand.
CTAAATCAAATACCAAGTCCCCTTTTGAGATTACTTTGTATTTGTTGTCTATTTCCTCAAGTTTATAAACACTTCTGGCAACAAAGTTTTCATTTTTTGCCTTATTAAAATAGTGATCTTTTACTTTAAAACCCATCTAGTTCGCTTCTTTGTAATCAGTTTTTTTTCTTCTTACCTTAATATCATATTTTTTTATTTTTGACAGAAGCGTCACTTTGCTAATTTTAATTTCTCTGGAGGTCTTATTTATTCGGAATTCACGCTTTTCAAGCATTCTAATTAGAAACCGCTTCTCAAAGCTCTCAAGACACTGATGATAGTCTTCAGTAGTATTACTGGAGCATATTGAGTGATTTAAATAACTAGGAAGGTCAGTGACATTTATTACCGCATCCCCCATAGCGACAGCATAATCCATAACATTTTTGAGCTCTCTATAATTCCCTGGCCATTCATAGGTGCTAAGCTTTGCCAGTGTGTCTGTTCCTAATAATAATTCTGGGCGATTTGCACGTTTCTTTGAATCTAGAAAGAAGTCTTCGATTACTTCCTCTATTTTTTCGACTGACTGCAGTGCAACTAAATTGAGCTCAAATGTTCTTAATCGAAAGAATAGGTCCTCTCTGAAAGTCCCCTGAGCAACCATTTCTTCAAGATTTTTATTCGTAGCGAAAACAATTCTACCTTTAAAGCTCTGTGCGGATGTTGAGCCTACAGGATAATAGATTCCCTCCTCAAGTACCATAAGTAGCTTTGCCTGGGTTTCCAGCGCCATATCTCCAACTTCATCCAGAAATAAGGTTCCATCACCTACGGCCTTTAGAAAGCCGTTTTTTTCACCAATAGCACCAGTAAACGCTCCTCGCACATGGCCAAAGAGTTCACTCTCAAAAAGAGCTTGCGTGAAGTTACATAAATTCACATGAACGAAGGCACGATTTCTTCTAGATGAATATTGATGAATCTGTTTGGCCTTTCTACTTTTACCTGAACCCGTAGGGCCTGTAATAAGAAGTGTCTGATCAGACATGGCCATTCTTTTCTCTAACATGATTGCTCCTTAAAATAATTATTAAGGAGTCTTATGACCGTTTGTGAAAAGTAGCTAGATGTACCAAGCTTTGTTGCTGTCATTTTTCAAATCTGACAGAAACGGTTTCTTTAGTTTTCTTAAGCGATCGAGGCGTTGACTTTTTTTAGCCAATAATTAATTATCTTTGCTCCCGTTTTGAGTAAATCAACTCATTTTTCAACAAGCAAGCGCTAGTTTTCCACAAAGAAAATCCTCGTCAAGTTTTCAACAATTTGGGAATTCAAGGTAAAGAAAATTTAGTACTATCAAGTACTTGCAAAACTTTCTTTCCACACCTTACAACGCGCCTTCCTAACATAAAGATCATTTAGTAGCTGCGCGAAAGGAGTTTTCCCCAAAAGTTATTCTTGCATCGCAAGAAATTCCATCCAGCCATCTTCGGCCATCGAAACAGCGAAGATGCCATCACTTCTATTGCCGTCTTCAACTACATTGGTAAGAAGTTTAACGCCGCCTTCGGTGTCAACAAATACAAATGGAATGTGAGAGGAATAAGAAGCATCAGGAATGTTCTGATAAGAGGAAACGAAGCTTTGAAACAAGTTGTCGCTAAGGGAAGATTTTAACAATATGACCTCCTTGCCATATATTAAGTCCCAGTCTCTTTTAAATTGTAAGCAATAACGGAATTCCTAGCAAGAAAATAAAGTTGTAAAACAATAATTACAGCTATTTATATCTGGTTGATGAACTTAAAGATCTCATCTTCTAGAAACATCTTACCAATGATTCTTACTCGGCCTTCAAAGTGCGAATCCAATAAACATACAAGGATATAAAGCACATAAATGAGGTTTCTCTTACTTCTCAGTCTACTTATGGACTGAAAGATCCACTCAAGAGGAATAAGGCTGAAGATAGTTAAAATCCACATAGCTGTGAAGTTTGTTACAAAAATTGGATTAATAATTATGGCCATGAACATCAATAAGGCCAAGCAAAAAAGCAGCTCAGATATCTTTGAATCATCAAAGCTAATAAGGGAGAATCTCTTCTTCTTACGTCCTAAGAAATAGAACACCATCATCACAAGACCAATCAATCCCACAGAATAGAAGGCCTTGCGCGTAAAGAAGGTCAGGAAGATATTTTTGATCTCTACAAAGTTAAATGCGTCAAAAACCAATGCTGTCTCAGAGTGAGAGAAGGCCACTGCAACCAAGATAAAGCCACCAAGTGCGTTATACTTTAGCCACTGTTTTTTATACCAGTCTGTTTTATTTTTAGAGAACAGACTCCACATACCAATTAGCATCGGAGGAAATAAGAAGGCATAGGCCACATTTATCATCGCCCCAGTAGCACAAACTAAACCAGTCAAAAGACCACTTCTATAGGTAGAGCTCTTTGAACTCCAAAACAATGCCCATACAAAAAGTAGAGGAAAAGTATGAGTGTAGCTAGCTAGAAAGTCCTGTGCCAGCACTCTGGAAAATGACCATGAGGATACAACTGCAAAGATACCCAGAATTGCTAATCTTCTAGCAAAGAAAAACCTGAGTACACAGTAGAACGCCAACAAGAAGATCCCTATTCCATAGATATAGAAATGAAAACTCCAAGCAAGATTAAATAGCTTTGAGTAATTGTTAAATGGCAGATAGTTCACTGAAAGGAAGTTCCAAATCATACTGTGAACTTCTTCACGCGGATCAAAGTAGAGCTTTAGAGCTTCAATATTTTGAAATAGCGGCAACTCAGGCAATGAGACTAAGAACATCGCCGCAATCATAACGAGAACAGTACGCTCAAAGTTATCTAGGAATCTAAATTCCCCAAACTGCCCGGCCATGGACTCCTCTATAATCTTGCCTCGAGTTGGCCATGAGTAAAAAAGACCAACAGAGATGAAAAAGACCCAGAATCCAATTTCAGTAATCTGACCAGGTAACATATATAAAATATTAAAAAATAGGATGATGAAAATGTTTCCATTAAGGATTCTATATATGATCCTATCCATGGAAGAATTTGCCCTATAATAGATCTTTAATCTGTGATCAATCTCTTTCCCAAGCAAGTACCACTGACCAAGCATGAAGAACATATAGAACAAAAGAGTAAGTGACTGAAAGAATAAGTTAAGCTGAACTGTATGTTGAAGCCAGATCGGTGCTAGGAAAAATGAAAAATAGGTAACTAGCCGATTTATAAAGAACTTGGATTTGATTTTGAGAAAGTCTGACTTTTTTTCTAAAGTATTATCCATAATAACCGATCAAAATAGTACAGTTCAATAAGAACTAAATCCCAACCCAAATCCTAATCTCAGACCCTCTAAACAGGGGGTCTTTTTTTTTAACTACTTAGCCATGTTAACTCATATTGTTCCCTATTGCATCAAGTTCTTGATATGATAATCTAGACTTAGCTCAAGTTAACGCAGGAAGCGTTTTCAAAGATTCAGGAGGAATATTGGGCATATCTTTTGGTTCGATAAATTCAGGACTTCCTAAAGATATCGTGCAGCAACTTGTAGCTGCCGAGAAAATTCCTTTGCAAAAAATGAACGAGAAAAAAGACAAGATCAATAGCAAGAAGGCCTTGCTGAACGATCTAACCCAGAGAGTTGAAAACCTCAAAGGGAACATCTATGCCAATAAAGGTGATAGAAGTTTTCGTGAATTAATGATCAATGTCAGCGGTGAGGGCATCACGGCCAACGTTGATAAAAACATCGCCGAACCTGGTTCATACCAAATTGAAGTCGTGCAACTAGCTACAAAATCTTCTGCCATTTCAAATGGTGTGGAAGACAAAGACAATACCTACCTTGGTGTTGGCTATATCACTTATGAACTTCCAAATGGTGATGAAAAAGAAATCTATGTAGACCAAGAACACTCCTCATTAGCAGGAGTAGCAAAACTCATCAATAAAGACGCGGAAAATGGAATGAGAGCGAACGTCGTAAACTCCGGCGATGGCAGCGATGAGCCATGGAAGCTCATCATCTCACTTGAAGAAACCGGTGATGACAATAAAGCAATATTTCCTAATCTCTACTTGGTTGATGGTGAGGTTGATGTTTGGTTTGACGCTCACAGAGATGCTCAAGATGCCAAAGTAAAGCTTGATGGATTCGAGATCGAACTTCCTACAAACCAAGCAACAGAGCTAATCCCAGGGGTCACCTTGGATCTGAAAAAAGCAAAGCCTGGCGAAGAGCTTACAATAGAAGTCTCCGAAGACGTCGGTAAGATTGCGACTAAGATGCAAGATATCATTAAAAGTATTAATGACGTTCTATCTTTCATTAAAGAACAAAACGCCATGGATGAGACAACAGACACATCTAGAACTCTCGGTGGTGACATTACACTTCAGACGATCGAGTCAAGAGTTAGAAATGCAATGTTCTCAACGATTAAGACAGACTTTGGTCCTAGAAGAATTGGTGACTTAGGTGTCACATTTCAAAGAAACGGTCTCATTCAGCTTGATGAGCAGAAGTTTAAAGTAGCATTAGAGAAGAACTATAAAGAAGTCTCCCAGATAATTGCAGGTACTTATACGATTGAGAACGGGAAGAATAAAGGCTTTGTAGATAACTTAGAAGACGTTGTTAAGGGTGCCTTAAAAAGGCCCTCAGGAACACTAACAGCAAGAAATGAAGGTCTCAACAGCCAAATCAAGCAGATCGACAGGCGTATTGAGAGCAAGCAGAGACAGATTGAACAAAAAGAAAGAGTTCTGAAGGCGAAGTTCGCCAGACTCGAAGAAACAATATCAAAAATTAAATCACAAGGTTCTGGATTGGCAGGAATGACCGGCGGCGGTTTTAATCCAGTTCAGCAATTAGGTTAACGCTTAAAGGGGTATAGACATGAGTTACGGATTGGGCGCTTACAAAAAGACATCAGTGCAAACGGCAAGTAAAGAGCAGATTCTTTTAATGCTCTACCAAGCAGCAATCAAAAACTGTAAAAAGGCAATCGAGTCAATCGATCAAAAAAACATTCCGGCTAAAGGAGTCTACATAGGAAAGCTCCAAGATATCGTTATTGAGCTAAATAACAGCTTGGATTTTGATATCGGTGGAGACGTAGCGAGAGAGCTTTCTTCTCTTTATGACTACCTTCTTTATTCCAGTACACAGGCCAACATCAAAATTGACAAAGAGCCACTAGAAGGCTGTTTAAGTGTTTTAAACACTTTGTATGAAGGTTGGGCACAAGCAGTTAAGTCGCTTAAGAAAGATCGTGGAGCAGAGTTTAAAAAAGAGGCCTAATGCAAAAAAAACATGAAGTGATGTTAAAGGCTGTTAATACGGCCCATGAACTTGGAGGCCTTGTTCTAAGTTTGCTTGAAGAGCAAAAATACGAGCAGGCCTTAGGTATTCTTGATAACCGAGCAAGGGTTGTTAACATCATCCTCCACTTGGATGAGCAGTACGGCCTACCCAGTGATAATAACCAACTAAATCAGTTGTTATCTGAAATTTCCCAAATGGATCAAAAAATTTACGATCTATTAAGCCATGAAAAGCTTATAACCCAAAATGAAATTGCAAAAACGCGTAAAAACAAAGAGAATTTCAAAGGGTATAACCTTAACAATTTAAAATAATTTTTAAAAAGCGAGAAGCTCATGGAAGAACTCAACGCGGACATTGAACTGAAGCAATCCAGAAGTGGAAAAACAGTCCCTGTTGTCGGAGGCATTTACCTGCACTCCATATATAACCCTGAAAAAGAAGCACAGGCCTTTGCTTCCAATTATGAAAATTCAATCAAAGAAAAATCTCACATATTAATGTTAGGTTTAGGCTTTGGATATCATGTAGAAGAAGTTGCAAAACTTGCGGCCAAGCATCATGAGTCATTTAAAATCGTGGTTCTAGAGCCAAACTCTAAACTCGTTCAGGCCCACACTGAAGCAGGTGGTTTTGAGGATTCAAGAATTGAAGTTATCAATGCAAGTGCACCTACTGATGTTTTTGAGAGCTATGAGTTCATTATGTTTCTTTCTCAAAAACCAGCAATTCTAAGACATGAATCAAGCTTTAATCTTAGCAAGCCCTTCTTCAAAGAGTTTCTAACATTTAAAGCTCCTACAAACATGAATCACTTCAGCGGACTTATGAGTCATCACGCACAAAAATTCTTCCCAATTAAGGAAGGTAGCGTTGATCAAGCTATAGACTCTGCAAAAACTGCAGGAGGTCTTAAGGACAAAAAAGATTTCGCTTTTTTCGTTTTAGAGGCCGTTGTTAATTCAGCAAAACACACAACACAAAGGTAAGTAGATGAAGAATATTCTTGTAACTTGTTTAAAAGATGAGGCCAACCTTTTACAGGCCAGTCATTTAATCACCTCAATCGCTAAGGATAATCCACATAACGAGATTTCCATACTTACCTTTCAAGATATTGAGTCTAGTGCCAAACTTTTAAAAGATGCTCGTCAAGTCTTCACTATTGACCGCTTTAAGGTAGAGCACCTTAAAAATGGCGCCTTATATTCAGACGCATTTGCCCTAAACACACTTGCCGACTCTTTAGCACCTGTAATGGAGACTGAATGGGACCAGGTTGTAAACTTTGGCAATGATCAAATCTCGGCATATTTAATACCAATGCTAAATACCACTTCCATTGCTGGAGCACATGTAACAGCTTACGGAAGCGTATCAACTAGTGATCGTTGGTCTTCTTATGCAAACTACTACAGACCTTCTGGTAGAGAAGTAGAAATTGAGCCACAAACTTGCTCACATCATAGTGCAAAGGTTCCTTTCTCCCATAATGCTGAGAGAATTAATATGAACCAAGACTTCTCACTTGTAGCGAATCAAAACTTCGCAAGAATTAGAGCAAGTAAGGGTTCAGAAAATGACTCCATCATTGTTGGTATAAACCTTAACAAGGGAACACTGGGCGAATCTTTTTCTATGGAAACTCTAGCCGAGCTAGTGGAAACATTAGAGAGCTCTAACGAGTACAAGCCAGTGCTACTAACCAATAGCTCTGATCAAGAAAAAAAGATTGTTAATGAACTGAATGCACAATTTAACAATAATCTGATCTCAGTTAACATGGACATCACGGCCGCTCCGTCAGTACTTGCAAACTTGGATTGGCTAATCACAAGACCTAATAGAATCTGCTCCCTAGCAGAAGCAATGGATACAAGAATCATCGAAACCCTAAATGTTGATGAGGTATCAAAGACTTTCAAAGAGGGATCATTCACAATCAGAGAGCTTGAAAGTTCTCATTCTGTAGACGACATCGTTTTCCTACTTAATCAAGAAAATGAAACGATCCTTCCAATGGGAAGCAAGCACAGCGACAATAAGGTTTACTCAAGACTCAAAGATAACCTTGGCTTTTTTAAGACCTTAATTCGCGGAGAGATGAATCTTCAAGAAGAACTCAAATATCACATCACTCGTGGGTATCATTATGCACTTATGGGCTATGACATCGACGAAGAGCTTCTAAACAACTTGAAGACTCATGCTGATCGTGAGCAACTTATGACTTACACAAACCAGTCAAAGGAAGAGCTTACAGAGTGTGTTAAAATACTTCTTGCAACTCTTCGCTCACTACAAAGTGTAAAGCAATCCAATAAGAATGCTCCTAAGTTTCTTCAATACCTAGATCGTTTAATCTCTCTTGGTAAAGAGGATATCGCACCAAGAGCAGCTATAAGCCTATTTGAAGCAGCGGTAGAGAACATCACTTCTACAGATTTTGCGAAGAACTTGGAAGAAATTGAAAAGAATCTTTTCACCCTTAAGGCAGACCTTAAGGTATTAACTAAAATATTTGAGCACTTGCTTTTGGAAGACAACAGCAACAAAAGGACTCAAAAGGAGCTATAGTGAGTATTCAGGAAGAAATTCACAAGGCCATGCAAGAGCTTCAAACTAGAAACTCTAAAGAAATTCATATTACTCAAGATGATTTCTCTTTATTATTTTTAACATCTCTTCTCGAAGAGGAGGCCCCAAATGTCAGAAAATAATACTTCAATAGGAATTATTCAACTCACACGAATTGGAGATGTCATACAGACTTTCCAAGCGGCAAAACAACTTAAGACTGAAAACCCTCAAGTTGAGCTGACTCTTATCGCAAGAAGAGAATTTGCAAAGGGACTTGAGTTCCTACTAGAGCAAGTCTTCTCCCACATTGTATACATCGACATCAAAGACTTAATTAAAACTCCTCAAACCTCTTTAAGTGAGGCCAGAGGCACGATTAATGATATCGTTGCAGACTTAAATAAGTTGGAATTTGATGCGCTTATAAACCTATCTTTTAGTAAAAGCTCTGGGTATTTTGCAAGCATGATTCAAGCAAAACACAAACTTGGATTAACACGAACGGAACAAAACCAAATTTCAATTGAAGACAATTGGTCTCAATACGTTTTCTCCTCTGTTATGAATAGTGAGCTTAACCCCTTTAACCTTGTAGATATTTTCAAATACATAATAGGGGCCAAAAAATTTAGTCCTGAATACAAAGAAAAACAAAGAGAAAACAAAATCGTTATCCACCCATTTGCATCCCTAAAGAAGAAGCATTGGGGAGTGAACAAGTGGGTTGATCTTTGTTATAAGCTCTTAAAAGAAAATCCTGAACAAGAGATTCACATTGTTGGCGGTAAAGACGACATCAAAAATGCTCAGACACTTAGCTCTTCGCCAGCTTTAAAAGAATTCTCTAATCGAATTATAAATAATGTTGGTCAGAGCACGATTAAGCAGACTTATGAGCTTCTTGAAAGAGCAAAGATATTGGTTTGTCATGACTCAATGGTTTCACACCTTGCAGCAGTAAGCCAAACACCTACAATCGTTCTTTCATTAGGTCCAGTTAGACCTAGCGAAACAACTCCTTACCATGAAAATGTTTTAAACCTTGCTCCTAAGAGAAAGTGTTTTCCTTGTAAAATTGAAGAGAGCTGTGACTTACTACCATGCCACAAAGATATTTCTCACCAATTAACAAGCCAACTTGTAGGGGCAATATTAAAGGAGGAGACTCTTGATAGAAAGTTCTTCACTGAGAAGATCTCTCCTTTCTATCTTCAAAATGTGGCAATCTACGCTCCTCATTTCAATGAAATGGGCATGGAGTTAATTGACATCACTGAGTCATCTCAGTCAGTGGTAGATGTATTTAAGACTTTCTACAAAATCGTTTGGGCCTTCTACTTCAAAGAGCAGGATCTAAACTATAGTATTCCAGATCTTCCTAAAGAGTCACTTGCAAGCCTTTCTGAGTATGCTAAGGGTTGCAGCTATATCTACGAGCTATATGGCTTTGGAATGAAGTACTCTAATGAAATCATTGCACAGGCACAGTCCAAACAACCTGATGTGAAAGTCATCCAGGACAATATTGCAAAAATGGCAGAGATGGATGAGTTGTGTGCTATTACAAAACAAACCTTTCCACTGCTTAAGCCTGTAATTGATTACTTTTTTGTAAACAAGGCCAACGCTAAAGGCAGAGACATTCTTGAAATAACACAAAGTAATCTTCTTTCATTCTACGACGGTCAAAATATGATCAAAGTAATCTTTGATTTAATTGAGAGCATCACGGCTGATTCTCTAAACAACCAGAACGTTAAAGAAGTATAGCAATGAACCAGGCAGATAATTATTCAGTATCAAGTAATTGCCATTCATTGATGAATGAGACCATTGAGCTTTTACCTGCTTATGTAGAAAACTTAAAAGACTTTGCAAGCACTGTTGCCCAGTCCCTAGAGTTTAAAGACCAGGACCTTGAGCTTGGAAAACTAGCGGATAAGTTAAGTTCAATGATCTCTCTATTCACTTCAGTTCACGGTGACTGCAAGCTTTTAAGTAGGGACCCACAAGCAGGTAATAAAGTTTTCAGAATGGTTAAAATTCATTTATTATCGATATTGAAGGCCATTCAGAGTGCATCTCAACACCAAGACAGGGTGATGCTTGCAGACTTGCTCGAATATGAATTACAAGATAATCTCACCCAATGGAAGATCAGCGCAATTCCTTTGCTAAAACAGATGATTCAAACGAAGTAGAACCTCAAAGCTTAAGAGTTCCTTCTGGCTATTCTAGACTAAAACGTGAACTGCAAAAGCGCTCATCTATTAGTGGGATATTTCAATCACTTGAGGCCAGATCCAAAAACTCTGCAGACATTTCAGAGTTTTGCCAAGCTCTTCTAACCCTCAAAGAGTTCGATTCTTTTAAGACCATCCATTTTTTTAAACATGAAAAAGGTCAAAGCTTTGCAGTTAAGCACGAGGTGGCACTCGATTCAATCTCCACAAAAGACTTCCATGTTAATGAGTTCAATACCCTTTATCAGCGCATAAAAAAATCAAAGAATAGAACATTTGGACAAGAATCTCTTAAAGGGTTCACATTCGACATATTAGGAACCTTTTTGGCCAGAGAGTTCTCACTTGATACTCACAATATAATTATAATTGTCTCACGCAATGACTTTTTGAGTCAGACTCAACTAGAGAGAGATCTCTTCAACAAGGTCATGAGTGTTGTATCTGCATTTTTTGACAAAATTCTAAGAAAAGAGCTCGAGGCACAGCAGCTGCAAAATATTCAGCTGGCACTTGAGCATCTACCTTTTCAAGTAGAGACATCCACATCGGCAAGACCAGAGTTCAAACGGCTACCATCTGATAACTTTTATCAAATCAAAACCGAGCAGACCTTGGATAAGGCGGATATCTTTCACCAAGAAAGGATCGCACTTTTAGGTGAGCTTCTAAATACATTAAAGCACGAACTCAGCAATCCCTTATTCGGCCTTCAGCTATCTGCAGAATTGCTTTTGATGGACCTTGATGATGAAGACAATCTGACATTTATGAATGAAATCTCTTCATCAATAAAACGATCTCAATCTATCATTGCCAATTTTACAGAGCTCTACACCTCAAATGAGACTCTAAGGGCCAAAGACCTTGAAAAGCTTGCAAGTGAGGTATTCACACTGACTAAGAGTGAGAGTCGCCAGATTAAGAAATCTTTTCATATCCAGGAACTGGAGCATGAAGACTTTGTAATTAACGCAAATAGTGTATGGCTTGCACAAATTCTTTTTAACCTTGTCGTTAATAGTGCTCAGGCCTTGAATAGTTTACAGATACCTTCTCCCGAGATTCAAATTAAAGCCTACCTTAAGAATCCTGTAGAAATTCATGTTATCGACAACGGCCCTGGGGCACCAGAAGAAGTTATGAAAAACATGTTTAGCCCTTTCTATACTACTAAGGAGAAAGGCACAGGCCTTGGTCTGGCAATATCCCAGAGCCTTGCAAAAAAACTCAATGGGAAAATAGACTATATCTCTAAAGGACAAGGTGCTCATTTTGTATTAAAATTGGATTATGAAAATACTGGTTGTTGAAGACGAAATTCTTATCCAAAAATCTCTGCAAATTTTTCTGCAAAAGCGGGGAGCTCTAGTTGATGTGTCATCATCTGGTAAAAAAGCCATTGAGATGATTAAAGAATTCAATTATGACCGTGTAGTCTGTGACCTTATGTTGCAAGACATCACTGGCTTTGACGTTATCGAAGAGGCCAAGTCTAAATATAGCCTGGAACAGATTTCTGATTTATTCGTGATTATTACAGCTTATTCATCAGAACAAGTACTTGAAAAAGCGAGAAGCTATAACTGTATAGTTCTCAACAAGCCTTTTGATAGTATGGATAAAGCTCTTGGGGTTATGATGAAAAGTAGGCCAAATCATGAATAAAAATAAAAAGATAAATACAATTGGAATTGCACTTAAGCCTTCAGGCTTCGAGGATCTTCCCAACATCTTGAACAACCTTATTCGTTGGCTTTCAAAACGAAAGAAGAAAATTGTTTTTCTAAAGCAAGAAGAGAATCGTTTTAGCGTTTCTGTTTCACAAAAGCTCATAAAGGAAGTTGAGTTTTGGGATGAAAAAGATCTTTTCTCCAAAACCGATCTAATTATATCTCTAGGTGGGGACGGAACCTTTTTGGGTGTCGCACGTTCAGTAAGCTCGAAAGTACCACTTATGGGAGTAAACCTTGGCAGGCTTGGTTTCATAACTGAGTACTCTAAAAACGATTTCTACGAGAAGCTAAGTTGTATACTGGCCGGTAAATTCGAAATTTACCGTAAACACCTCTATTGCATCAAGCTTAAAGAAGACGGCAAGGAAGTTGATAAAGAGTACTTTTTTAATGACGTGGTGTTTAATAAAAATGAAATTGCACGTATGTTCACCCTGTCTGTTCAATCTGAAGAGGAACATATCTACGATTTATCAGGTGACGGCCTTATCGTTAGCTCCACCATGGGCTCAACAGCTTACTCCCTTGCCGCAGGTGGCCCAATTGTTCACCCAGACGTTAAAGCGCTTCTTTTAACCCCTATTTGTCCCCATAGCCTAACTCACAGACCTCTCGTTATTCCTGACAACCACGAGATTCGCATAAAGCTCTTAGATGACATAGAGTCCGTCACAATCACTGTGGATGGGCAAATAGCACTTAGGCTTAATAAGAAGATTGATGTGAGTATCTCAAAGGCGCGAAATTACATTTCAATTATAAAAAATGATGAAAGAACCTATTTTCATACTTTAAAAGAAAAGTTTGTTCATGGTAGAAGGGAGCTATAAATGAACAGGGGTTTTTCACATGTCCGGAAACTTAAAGCTTAAAACTTTAAATCTTACAAATTTTGCAACATTTCAAGACCAAGTTATACAATTTGGGGATCACTTCAACGCGATAGTCGGTGAAACCGGTTCAGGTAAAAGTTTAATTCTAGATGCATTACAGCTTATTTTAGGGCAAAGAGCAGAGAAGAAGATCATCAGAAAAAACTGCGAATTCTCATGTGTAGAGGCCGTTTTTACTACTAGTGATCAAGAGATCAAGGATTACTTCTACGAGTTGGGACATCCTTTTGAAGAAGAAATTGTAATAAAAAGAATCATCCATAAATCTGGCAGTTCAAAAGCTTTCTTAAATTATCATCAGTGTCCTGTTTCAATGTTGGCCAAAGCCGGCAAAAGATTCATTGACCTTGTTGGACAATTTGAAAACCAAAAGCTTTTCAGTGAAAAGTACCAGCTATCTCTTCTAGACAACTTTGCTAATAATAACAATCTCATCGATAGCTTCAATACTGGATATGAAAAATACTTGGAACAAACTCAACAACTTGAACAATTAAAGCAACAGGAAAGCCAAACACACCAAAGATTGGACTACCTAAACTTTCAACTAGAAGAGCTTGAAAAGTTATCTCCAGAACTATCAGAAGAAATACAACTTAAAGAGAAAAAAGATAAGTTTCTTGAGCTTGAAAGTAATAAAAAACTTTTGGCCGAAATAAATTACTACTTTGAAGGGGGAGACTCCTTCCCAGGTCTACAAAGCGTTTTAGGCAAACTTGAAAAAGCATTAGGCCAAGCACGTGTTTTAAATTCAGATATTATAGAGAAGTTCCAGACCGCCAGAGATGATCTATTTGAAATAAACTTTCTATTAAATAAAGATCTAGACTTTGAACTCTCTGAGGACGAACTTACTGAAATCGTAGATAGGCTCGATCTATATACAAAGCTTCAAAGAAAATACAACACCGACACTTCTGGGCTTATAGAGCAAATGAATAGCTTTCAAAGCGAAAAAGAGTCATTAGAGAACATTGAGTCCAATCTATTAAAGCTAGAAAAAGATGTTGAAGCTTCTCTAAAGTCCCTTCATGTAGTTGCTTCTAAGCTTCATGAAAAAAGAGTAGAGGCCTCGAAACGTCTTTCAAAACTTTTAACTAAAGCTGTGCGTGAGTTAAAAATGGATGGGGCATCGTTTGATATAAGCTTAAGTATTGGAGAACTAAGTTCCACCGGTATAAGTAAAATATCATTGAATGCTGAGATTAATCCAGGTGAGGGATACCACAGGGTAAAAGATATCGCATCTGGAGGGGAGTTATCTAGAATCCTTTTGGCCTTGAGACAAGTTTTATCTTCTCGTGACTCAGTCTCTATCTTTCTATTTGATGAAATCGATACAGGCATGGGAGGCGAGACTGCATTCCATATTGGAAAGTCCTTAAGCAAGGTATCAGAACACTCACAAGTAATTGCGATTACTCACCTTCCACAAATTGCAACTTTTTGCGATAAATTGTTAGAAGTAAAAAAGAAAGTAAAACAAGATAAAGGGGAGAGCAGAACAGTTTCCCAAGTCAATGAGATCACTGGCGAAGAGATTAAGACCCATGTGAATGAAATGACACCTCTATTAGATTAGAACTCTTTCAACACCATCTTTATCTAGTTTCAGAAAAACTTTATCTTTAGGAGGGTAGCCAACATTATGGTAGCCCTTCTCTTCCCACTCATAATCGTCAGCAATATGAGTATGCCCTGCAATTAATCGATCAACACCACAACCATTTAAGAATTCTTTTGCCGCAAGCCTGTACTTAGCTTTTTCACGTTGAAAGTTGAAGCTTTGCTTGCCTCTCTCTTTACTGTCGGCAGAAGCTTTCTCTCCAATAGACTTTACCAT
>JAGSHJ010000339.1 GCA_023954595.1 Bacteriovoracaceae bacterium
CAATCCAATAAAATCCTGTGATGTTAAAAGATAGACAAAATAAAATGGTATGGATGGCCTTAATCTTTAAAGATGAAGATCGAAAGAGTTGAAACAATAGTAGTGCCAACCCAATGATTGGAGTAATAAGAAGACTTTTGCCCAGAGCTGATGGAAAGCCAAGAGCGTAAAGGGCGCCCCCTAAAAAAGAAAAAGCGTATGGTTTAAATTTTTCCATACGCCGATTCTATTAGATTAAATGTAGTTTATCATTATTTTTTGGCCAGTTTTCTACTATTACCACTGAACAGTTTACTGTGGGCATGAGCTGCAATATCCATTGCACGGGCCGCATCAAGCTTTCCACCACCTAAAACCTTACCTTTTAAAGTTCCTACCTTTAATGAAGAACTTAAAATGATGTTTCTTAGTTGAGTGTAGTTAAATTCAGGGTATTTCGCTTTAATTAGAGCTACAACACCTGTTACAAAAGCAGTTGCTTGAGAAGTTCCTGTCATATAACCAGAACCATTTCCATGAATTGCAGACTTGATTCTGTATCCTGGAGCTGCGATATCAACTGATTTTGATCCATAGTTTGAAGAAGAAATAATCTTGTTCTCTTCATTGTGAGCACCAACAGTAATGATGTTTGAAAGTCCATAACTTGCTGGGTAGTAAGCGTTCTGCTTAACATCAATATTGCTCTTTTCATTACCAGCTGCTGCGATTACTAAGATACCTTTCTTTTCAGCTTTCTTTAGTACTTCTAATTCTGCATCACTAGGCTCTGGACCGCCACCTGAGTAATTAATAACATCAACGTTTTGATCTACAGCATATTCTAATGCTTGGATTGTAGAGTTTAGGTTATCTTGACCAGAAGCTTGTGGGTTGTAGTACTTAAGTGCCATAAGTTTTACTTCAGGAAATACACTTTTAATAATACCGGCAACATGAGTTCCATGGCCATGAGTGTCTACAGGAACTGTTTTAATTACTTGTGTATTAGAACTCTTCTTAGAGAAATCCATCCCGTAATTGTCTGCACCAAGCTTTCCTTTTGCAACATAAAGGTTTTTAGCAAGGAATGGGTGATTGTATTGAATTCCTGTATCAACAACTGCTACTACTATATCTCTTTTCTTAGAAAACTTTTTCCAAGACTCTTTTAAATTAATAGATCCAAGTGAGTTTTTAGGATCAATGGCCCAGCTAGCGAACATACCTGAAAGGTTAGACTCAGAGTAGTAGGGCTTGGCCACATTGTTGTCTTTCATGGCAAAGCTTGCCTGAGAGCTTAACATTAAAGTAAGAGCTGTTGCGATTGAGAAAGTTAGCTTGTTTGTCAATTTCATCCCTTTGTCCTTTTTATTAACAGTCACCCTAATTAAAGCAAGTTGCTTGCCAATTATCTGACCTGATTTTAAGAACTTGGGAGTATATAGATCGGTTAAAGTGTCTGCACTTTTACAAACTGTAAAAGAATTAGACGATTTCTTACAAAATGTAGTTTTATTTTGCGCAAAAAAAGAGGCGCTAGGAGCGCCTCTCAATAGGATTTGTTTGCAGTTCGATTAAGCTCTACGAAATCTTTGAGATGCTTCTCTTTCTTTCTCTTCAGCAACCTCAAGACAGAATTCGGCCCAAGGTTGAGTCTCCAACCTCTTTTCGCCAATTGCCTCGCCGGATTCCACACAAAAGCCATAAACCCCTTCTTCAATTCTTTCAAGGGCGGCTTCTATTCTTCTGAGCTTGGTCATTTCGCGGTCGCGAATACTGAAACTCACTTGTTGATTAATTGTAGATGATGCAAGATCCGCTTCGTCAGCTAGATCATCTGATTGGATGTGAAGGTCCTGATAGTCGTTCATGATACCGCTATTAAGGATTTGTTTTCTTGCTTCCAACAGCTTGTGCTTAAAGTGTTCAACTTTCTTATCGTCCATAAAAGGTTTCCTCCTTGTAATCTTCTGACCGCCAATCCCTGCGGATACAATATTTTACAGTGCAGTTGTACTTAAGAGCAACTTCAGATTTTACTAGGCAATTTTTGAAGTCAAGAACTCAAATAACGCTGTGTGTTTGACACACTAAAATGCTCGGATATATTATTTAGCGTTAACTTAACTATTTTTATTTAGTAGGGTGTATGACCTTTATATTCAGATTTACATTTTTATGCGTTCTAGGCCTGGTGGTCTCTTGTGCAAAGAAAGTAGACAAAGATATAGAAGACAAAAACCTGCGCACTCCTAGAAATCAAACTCAAATTGACCCAGTCATACACAGGTTCTTCCAAGAACAAGAATTGTTGTGCGACACGGGTGCTTGTCACCCCTCAGTTGCAAAGCTTGTCCTCTTCGATAGAGGAGCGTTGGAGTTTTGTTCAGGTGTGTTGGTCGCTCCTGATGTGATCTTAACAAGTTCAAATTGTTTAACCCGAAATTTAAAGCATCCCAACATCTCATGTCTAAATAATGTATTCGTTATCTTTCCTGGATCAGCTTCGATGATGCAGGAGAAAGTGAGATGCGATGTTGTGCTCTCTTCAAATATTTTAGAAGAGGATGAAGACCCCGCACTCTGGAGAAGCGACTTTGCCTTTCTAAAACTTAAATCTACTCCTAATAGATCTTATGTCTCTATTAATAGAGATGGATTGGAGTTGAACAAAACTTATCATCAATGGAAGATTGATGTAGATAGTGAGAGAAGTGCAACTTTGAAAAAATCAGAGTGCAAAACTTTGTTCGATAGTTATGCAAACCCATTTTCACGTCAAAAATATTCACCAATGATAACGGTTAGTGGATGTGATTACTCTGAAGGTAATATTGGTTCTCCTGTATTTAATGACAAGGGAGAGGTCGTTGCCCTTTTGAGTGCGACTATGGATCAGGAGTTGAGAAACTACGTGCTTGCAAATGATATGCTAGTCGAGGAAATCCAACCCATCCAACACGTTAGTAATCTAGCATGTGAAGACCATGCAGTTAGTTCATCTAAATCACACCGTGATTCTGAGTGTAACAAGCGCATAGATATAGTAACGCTAGATAAGTATAGATCTCGTCTTTTAAATTCGCGAAAGACTCATATGCAAAATATGAGTTGGGTTGAGTCTGAGCTTGAGAAGGAAGATAAGTATTTTAAGTGGGATGTGAAGTTTTTCTCTAATAAGCGCGGAAATACACTTGAGGCACACTATGGAAGGCCAAAGTGCTTTTTTGATGTGAACTCTTGGGTTGGAGAATTCTCCGGAGGCTGGAGAGGTCGATCTATTTATACCTACGGCTTTATTGAAGTTTCTCACAAGTCTTACCTATTAGAGACAAAACTTGATTCTCAATTGAAACCTGTGTCGACGTTGATTGAGGGAGAAGACAAGACTTATAAAGTTGAATTTAATCCTGCAGGAGCTTTCTTTGACTCCATAACTGAAGTGACTATTTCAGCTCCTCTGCAAGATTTTACGTCGATTCAAACTTATTCAAATATTTCTGACCAGTGTGGAGAGTAAGCTCTTATTGCTTAAGGTCCCTCCAACTTTTACCCTTTCTTCTGCTAGCGTTCTTTTGCCAATACTCAACGGCCTTTAGGTGCTCTTTGTAAGTACTTGTGAAGACATGGGTGCCATCATTTTTACTAACAAAGTAGATGTACTTATGTTGCTCTGGTTCTAGCACTGCTTTAATCGCAGCTAGGGATGGGTTGGCTATAGGGCCAAGAGGAAGGCCTGGAATTTTATAAGTGTTGTATGGAGTCTTTTCTAAAAGGTGTTTCTTTCTAAGATTTCCATTGTA
>JAGSHJ010000155.1 GCA_023954595.1 Bacteriovoracaceae bacterium
ATTTCACTCAACCTTTAGTAATACATTATAGTGAAAAGTTTTTGATCAAATTAGGTAAAGGGTTATAATAAAAGTGTTTATTTATTTAACAGGAGCTGTAAATTGACTATTCTTGCTTCAGGCGCGACAGATATTGGACAAAAACGCAAAACTAACCAGGACTCTATCTGCGTCTATGGAAAAAGACATTTTTTTGCAGTAGCCGACGGTATGGGTGGCCATAATGGTGGAGACATCGCTTCTCAGATGTCTGTAAAGCTAATGCCAGAGTTTATTGAGAACAACTTTGAAGACTTGAGTGCTGCAGAACTAATAAAAGAAAGTATTCAATTTGTTAATAGCTCTATTTATGATCATGCAACTGAGCATGAAGAACTCAAAGGAATGGGAACAACCATTTCAGCAGTAATCTTCGACGGTGCTAATGTTAATATTGCAAACGTTGGCGACTCACGAACATATCTTATAAGTAAAAATAAACTATACCAAATGACTAGGGATCACTCCCTTGTTCAAGAAAAGTTGAACATGGGCATTTATGACCGTGAAGGCGCCAAGGCCGATCCTCAAAAAAATGTTCTTATAAGAACTGTAGGCTTTGAACCAGACGTAAGTGTTGATGTCTATCACTATAAGGTTGCTAGAAATGACATGTTCCTTATCTGCTCTGACGGACTTCATGGAAAGGTTTCAGATGAGGACATTCTCTATATAGTTAACAAGCACATAAAAGATCCAACGACTGCCACACAAGAAATGATTGACCAAACAGTTCAAGAATTAATTGATCAAGCAAATGCAAACGGCGGACAGGACAACATCTCAGTCATTATTGCATTGGCCAAGTAGATCCAAAGCACAGAGAGAAACACTTTTTTCTTATTTGCTTTATCAATCGCTCGCATCTAAAATATGTCATACTCAAAAAGTTGAAATAACGACAATTTGGAGCTCTGCAATTGGACAAGCATTATACATTAATGATCATTCCGGAAAAAGAAAAAGGCGTTAAGTCTTTTAAGATTCCAGGTCTACTTTTTAGATCTTTTTCCGTAGTTTTGGTACTCGTTTCAATACTAGTTGGAATTCTCCTCTACGATTACTGGAAAGTAATCGGCCAGATTCATGAAAACAAACACCTTACTTTAGAAAACCGTCAATTAAGAGAGCAGATTCAGCTCTTTCAAATGAAGATCAACTCACTTAGTGAGGATCTAGAACGAGTCCATACTTTCGAAAAGAAGCTTAGAATCATCACAGGCCTTGAAGACGCTGAAAAAGCCGCACCAATCATGCAAGGCAATGAGAATATGGAGATGATGGATGATCACTCCTCTAGTTCTTCAGGCAGAGAAGTTAACAATGAACAAACTTCGGCACCAAATCTTGAGCTAAACCTAAACTTTTCTCAGATGTTTTCCGATTCGCAATACTTGGAACTTAAGTCTTTATACGACAAAAAGATTGCTGCTAACCTTGGGTTTAGCAAGCAGTACGAAATTACAAGACAATGGTCGGATCTTATTAAGAAAAGCTTCTCCCTTTCAAACGAATACGCAAAGTTTGATTACAAGTTTGGGAAGATTAAAAATGTTGTTTCAAAGCTTGAAAACAATATACATGAATTAGATCAGTATTTATTAGACAAGAATTCCATACTAAGATCCACACCAACTATCTTACCGTCAGTTGGTTGGATCACAAGCTACTTTGGCCATAGAGTTTCTCCTTATGCTGGAAAAGTTAAGATGCATGAAGGCCTGGACGTGGGCGCGCCATTTGGCACACCTATTGTTGCTCCTGCCGACGGCGTAATTACTTTTGCTGGTCACAAGCCAGGCTTTGGAAACTTCGTACAAATTGATCATGGGTATGGGATTGAAACAATTTATGCCCACGCTCAAAAGGTTATCGCAAAAAATGGCCAACGAATCAAACGGGGCAACTTGATTGCCAAGGTTGGTAGTACTGGCTATTCAACAGGTCCACACTTGCACTATGAAGTAAGAGTTAATGGAATTGCGGTGGACCCACTTTATTTTGTTCTTGAATAAATTTACATATCGCTAGAGGTTAAGAATGTTAGACAGTGTAATGAAAAAGTTTTTTGGAACCAAACAAGATCGAGACATGCGTGACTTACGTCCAATGCTTGCTCAGATCAATTCTCTTGAAGAGAAAATCCAAAAGTTAAGTGATGAGCAACTTCAGGCGCAAACTCCAAAGTTTAGAGAGCAATTAAAAAATGGTTCGACTTTAAACGACATCCTTCCTGAGGCCTTTGCAACAATCAGAGAAGCAAGTAAGCGTGTTTTAGGAATGAGGCCATATGATGTTCAAATCATGGGTGGGCTTGTTCTTAGTGAAGGTAAAATCTCAGAGATGAAGACCGGTGAAGGTAAGACCTTGACTGCAGCTCTTCCAATGTATTTGCACGCTCTTGAAGGCAAAGGCGCTCACCTTGTAACTGTAAACGATTACTTGGCATCAAGAGATGCTGAAGAAATGGGTAAACTCTACGAGTGGATGGGCCTGACTGTTGGTTGCATTGTTCATGACATGGATGATGAAGACAGAAAGGACGCCTATAAGGCAGATATCACTTACGGTACAAATAATGAATTTGCTTTTGACTACCTAAGAGACAACATGAAGTTTGACTTGGACGATTACGTTCAAAGAGAGCACAACTTCTGTATTGTGGATGAGGTCGATTCAATTCTAATTGATGAAGCAAGAACTCCTCTACTGATCTCTGGTCCAAGTGAGGGAAACACAGAGCTTTATCTAAAAGTTGATAAAATCATTCCTATGCTTCAAAAAGAAACACATTTCACAGTGGAAGAGAAATCTCACTCAGCTGTACTTACTGATGAAGGTGTTACTAAGGTTCAAGAACTAATGAACGTTGGAAACCTTTTTGATGTTCAAAATATTGAGATTCTTCACCATGTGAATCAATCCCTTAGAGCTCATACACTTTTCACAATCGATAAAGAGTATGTTGTTAAAGAAGGGAAAGTAATCATCGTTGATGAGTTTACAGGAAGGCTTAAAGAGGGTTCTCGTTGGTCAGACGGACTTCACCAGGCAATTGAGGCCAAAGAAGGCGTTCAGATAAAAAATGAAAACCAAACACTTGCCTCTATTACATTTCAAAACTACTTTAAGCTTTATAACCGTCTTGCTGGTATGACTGGTACTGCTGATACTGAAGCTGAAGAATTTGGAAAAATCTATAATTTGGAAGTTGTGGTAATCCCTACTAACGAGCCAATTGCCAGAAAAGATCATGCAGATGTAATTTACGCGACCAAATCAGCTAAATACAAGGCCGTAGCAGAACTAATCAAAGAATGTCATGCAAAGAACCAACCAGTACTTGTTGGTACTGTTGCAATTGAGTCTTCAGAAGTACTTTCAAAGTATCTTACTGAAGCAGGCCTTAAGCACGAAGTCCTAAATGCAAAACAACATGCTCGAGAAGCAGAAATCATTGCAAACGCAGGTCAACCAGGTGCAGTAACGATCGCAACTAACATGGCCGGTCGTGGTACCGACATTAAGCTTAACCAAGAAACAAAAGATGCTGGTGGTCTTTATATCATCGGTACTGAGAGACATGAGTCTCGAAGAATCGACAATCAGCTTCGTGGTAGATCAGGTAGACAGGGTGACCCAGGTGCTTCCAAGTTCTTCCTATCTCTTGAAGATGATTTAATGAGAATTTTTGGTTCAGATAAGATCAAAGGTCTAATGACTAGAATGGGTCTTAAAGATGATGAGCCTATTGAACACAAAATGATCTCTAATGCCATTGCCAAAGCACAAAAGCGTGTGGAGACACATAACTTCGACATCAGAAAGCACTTACTAGACTTCGATGATGTTATGAATGAGCAAAGAAAGGTTATCTACCGTCTTAGAAAAGAAATTTTGGATGACGATGGAAATAAAGAACTATTAAATGAAATGGTTCTAGATGTAGCAGGTCAGCTTGTTGAGAACTTCAGACCAGAGAGAAAAGTTCCTCTTAATGAGTGGAATTGGGATGAACTTAACCAGGCGTTCGAGCACATTTTCAACTCTGAAGAGAAAATTACTGTTCACGAGTGCTCTGACAAATACAACAGTAACCTTGAAGAGTACATAATCGCCAAGGCCCAGGCCAGACTGAAAGAGAAGTTTGATCAGTATGAACCAGAGCAAGTAAAACTCACTCTAAGAGAGATTCTTCTAGCGACTTTTGACCAGCTTTGGAAAGACCATCTATTAAATATGGATCACCTTAAAGAAGGTATCAATCTTCGTGCTCACGGCCAGAAAGACCCTCTAGTTGAATACAAAAGAGAGTCATTCAACCTTTACGAGCAAATGAAAGCACAAGTCCGTAGAACTGCCGTAGAGAGAGTATACAATGTGAGACTCTACACTCCTGAAGAGATTGAGGAGATCAAAAAGCAGCAACAAGCGATGCTTGAAGCACAACTTGAAGCACATAAAAGAGCACAAGAGGCAAAAGAGCAGGCCGAAGCGAATGTGGCCGTTCAACGCGGAAACGTTAAGGTTGGCAGAAACGATGCCTGTCCTTGTGGTTCTGGCAAAAAGTTCAAACACTGCCACGGAGCTTAGAATTTGAGCGACAACAAAAAAAACGAAGACAAGTCGGATATCACACGAATTGAAGACTTGTCTGAGTATCTTCACGATGAAGATGAAGAAATTGAAGGACTAGACAGTTTTTCTGGCATGGATGATGCCGAACTGATGGACGCGAAAACCGATCCAAATATAGAGCTACCTCCAGAATTCACACAAAGCTTCCAAGCACCTGAAGAGACAAACTTCGAGGAGCTTGAATCTGAAGACTCCTTTGATTCATTTAACGATGCACCTCCTAGCCTTCCAGATGAAGATGATGCCTCTCAAGACGATACAAGCTTTGAAGACAATAGCTTTGGAGTCGATAGTGAGTCTGATTTCCAGGAGCCAGACTTCAATGAAGGCACAGCAAGCTTTGACTCAGATAACTTTGAACAAGATAGCTTTGAATCAAACGACTTTGATTCAAACGACTTCTCCTCAGAGCAAACACCAGAAGATGATGAATTTAGCTTTGATGATTCAAATGATTCTGTTGATGAAAAGGACGAAGAAGAGAATATACAAGACTCTCCTGAGACTAGTGAAGATAGTTTTGACTTGTATGACGAGCAAGACGACTCAGTGGCAGCTGAAGAAGAAACTGTTGAACCAACGCTCGATACACCGAGCGAAGCAGTACCTGAAACAGTTAAAACACCTATTATACATGAAGAAGTACAGAGCTATAGGCCTTCTGAGAACTTTCAAGAACTTCAAAAGTTTGCCAAAAATATCACATATGGCAATCTCGCAACGGAAGGAACACCACCTTTTTCAATAATTTTAAAAGACATCAAGTACCAAGAGGACATTGATGACATCATTGCTCTTTTAAAAGAATTTAAAATAATCACTTCTGATGAAGAAGACGCAAGTGCTAGAAAAAGCCTTGCTCGAGGCAATATGCTAATTCCAAGACTCGGTGAATTTAGCGCAATTACTATATGTCACAAGCTTAGAAGATATGACCTTAATATCTTGATGGGCCTTACTGAAGAGATCAATCCACCAAAAGAATACGAATCAGATGACAGTGGAATTGTAAGTAAACACTCAGTTTACAACTCTAGATCCCACCACTACAAGTTAGATAAAGACAAATTAGACGCTTCTGAAATCATAGTGTCCACGACTCCATACTTGGAAGGACATGACATTATTGAATACATCGGAATTGCTTCAGAGAACACAGTGATAGACACCCAGCTTCTTCAGAGATCTCATAAACTGGAAGAAGAACTAATTGGTAAATTGCCAAACTATCAACAGGACAAGCAGCGTCTCAAGCAAATCGAGCGAGAAAACGCTATGGCCGCAAATTCTGGCCATCATGAAAGTATTTTTGAACAAGATCATAACTCCAATAACCATAGCGAGATCACTTTAAAAGATATCCACGTAGACTTGGTTGCTAAATTAAAGAACCAGGCCTCAGAACAAAAGGGTAACGCTATTATTGGTGTTAACTTTCACGTATCCCCTCTAACCAATAATCCAGTTCTAGATACTCTCGACCAGTATCAAGTAACATGTTCAGGCTCAGTTGTATGGATAAACAAAAGATAGAAATAGATTACGAAAACATCATTATCGGTGGCGGTATTGTTGGTGCAGGAGTCTTGCGTGAGCTTACTCTTAGAGAGGAAAGTACTCTGTTGTTGGACAAGGGTGACTTTAGCTCTCAAACAAGCCAATCAAGC
The DNA here is from genome assembly GCA_023954595.1 of Bacteriovoracaceae bacterium. Lineage (GTDB taxonomy): Bacteria > Bdellovibrionota > Bacteriovoracia > Bacteriovoracales > Bacteriovoracaceae > UBA845. The sequence goes on from JAGSHJ010000155.1 coordinate 6,345, forward strand.
TCTAAGATGCTTCATGGTGGAATAAGATATCTTGAAAACTTTGACTTCGCTCTTGTTGGCGAGGCACTCAGAGAGAAAAATACTTGGACTAAGCTAGCACCTCACCTAACCAAAGAAGAGATGTTTTTTATTCCAGTTTATAAAGAAAGTAAGTGGCCATTATTCTTTGTACGAATTGGCCTTTTTCTATACGACCTTTTATCGCTTTTTAAGAATCCAAAAAGAAAGGTCTTAAACGCAAAACAGACTATCAAAGAACTACCACAGCTTAATAGACACAATCTTCGAGGAGCGGGTGTTTATTCCGACGCTGTAGTTGAAGACAGTAAACTTGCACTAGAGTGCATTTACGACTCTCTTGGACAATGGGGACAAGCACTCAATTACAAAGAGGTTGTTAAGGTTGAAAAGATTCAGAACATTTGGCATGTGAGTGTAGCGGACACACTTTCAAATGAAAGAGAGTCATTTACCGCTAAAAACATCATTTTTGCTACAGGCCCTTTTACTGATCAATTATTAAAAAAGCTTCAAGTTGATTGGGAGCCTAAAATGATTTTATCCAAGGGAAGTCACCTTTGGTTAAAAAAACAATCTCTCGAACTCTCCCACCCGATGGTTCTTCAAACTAAAGACAACAGGGTTATTTTTGTCATTCCGCAAAGGGACGCTATCTTAATCGGAACAACAGAGAAGGCCTTGGACGCGAACGAAAATATTTTTAACATTCAGGCAAGTGAAGATGAA
>JAGSHJ010000229.1 GCA_023954595.1 Bacteriovoracaceae bacterium
CCAAGGCCTAAATCTCTTTCGAAGTCATGCTCATACTTTATGTCATTGGCACCTATGGTTCCAAGCTCGCGGTAAGAGTTTTCTTGTTGAAGGATTGCGTAGAGGTAGAAGTTATCAGCTCGAGCACTAAAAGCGAAAATAGAAAGAATTATAAAGATCAGAAGATTTCTCATTAATATTAAATATCATTTTGAGAAATACTTATGCCCGCACAGCGATTGCACATGGCCTATATGTGGAGAATTTTTTACAAAAAAAAAGCCCCGCTAAAAAGCGAGGCCTTATATAAAATCTTAGTAAAAAACTTCGATTATCTAACTTTCCAGTAGTATTCAATCACTAGACGTTTTTCGAATGCGAATGGAATATCTTCTGGTAGTGGGAAAGAAACCATTTTTGCTTTTTCTTTCTCGCCATCTTTTTCAGCAGCAAGGTAAGCAGGAATAGCACTTAGTCTTGGCTTTGCTTTAGCTTGAAGGTAGTTGCCAGATTTAGCACCTTTGTCAGTGATAGAGATCTCGTCTTCAACACCAACTTTAGCAGAAGCAACGTCTACTTTCTTACCGTTAATCTTAATGTGACCGTGACTTACCATTTGTCTTGCAGCTGCAATAGATGGTGCCCAGTTAAGTCTAAAGATAACGTTATCAAGTCTTTGCTCTAAGTTGATGATTAGAGTATCAACCCATGCTCTGGAAGTATCTTTCTTAGCGTTCTTAACCATTGTAAGAAGTTGCTTCTCACGGATTCCGTAATGAAATCTAACTTTTTGTTTTTCCATAAGACGGATTGTATAGTCAGAAAGCTTCTTTCTTTTCATTCCGTGCATACCAGGACCGTAAGGTCTTCTTTCTAGTGCACCAGCTTTACCTAGACCTGGAAGTTCAGTTCCCAATCTTCTTTGGATTTTAAAGGCAGACTTTTTGCCCATTGTTGTTTTTGACATTGATAGCTCCTTTGCTTTTGTCATTAAGCAAAGAATTCGCGGACAGAATTTTAGGATTTAAAATTCGAGTTCCGTTGAATTCTAAGGACAGGAAACGGTTTTTTATAGAAAAGTGTTCTTTCTGCCTGTCTCCAAAAAGAACACCCTGTTTTATACAAATTCGGGCTGAATTGCAACCAAAAAGCCTACAATTCTCGTATTTTAGTCGCCAAGTTCATCATTTCGATTGAACTCATGGCAGCTTCCCAGCCCTTATTGCCAGCTTTTGTACCAGCTCTCTCCACTGCTTGCTCAATAGTGTCAGTTGTTAAAACGCCAAAAGCCACTGGAATATCGTGGTTTAGAGCAACTGAAGATACACCTTTGGCCGCTTCTGAACATACAAAGTCAAAGTGAGGAGTAGCACCACGGATAACGCACCCAAGAGTGACAATCGCGTCAAACTTCTTTGTTTTTGCCAATTGTTGCGCCGCAAGTGGGATTTCAAATGCACCTGGAATCCAAACGATTGTGATATTTTCCTCTTTTAGGCCATGTCTTTCAAGACAGTCCTTTGCACCACCAAGAAGCTTTCCTGTGATAAATTCATTAAATCTTGAAACTACGATAGCTACTTTTTGGTCGCTTAAAGTTAGGTTTGCCGAGATGGTTTGACTCATTTCTATTCGCCTTTATTGTTTAGTTGTTGTTTTCTGTATTCTACTAGATTTTCAATAGTGATTATCTTTAAGTGATGTTTATGAGCAAGCTTCACTAAATCGTCAAGTCTTGAGCAGCTCCCATCCTCATTTAAGATTTCACAGATAATACCTGATGGGTGAAGACCTGCCAGGTCAGCAAGGTCAACTGCTGCTTCTGTATGACCTTCACGCTCCAATACACCACCGTCTTTAGCAATCAGTGGAAATATGTGTCCAGGTCGACATAAGTCCTCAGGACGAGTGCCTTTCTCTGCGAGAAGCTTTATTGTTCTTGATCTATCACTTGCAGATATACCTGTGGTAATACCATCTTTAGCATCAATTGATACTGTAAAGGCCGTACCTAGAGAGTCTTCTGAAGCTGAAACCATAAGTGGTAAGTCCAAATCACTTGCTCTGTCCTTTGTAATAGGCGCACAGATAAGACCTCTGCCGTGGACGGCCATGAAGTTTATTGCTTCTGGAGTTGCCTTTTCAGCCGCCATGATGAAGTCACCTTCGTTCTCGCGGTTTTCGTCATCTATTACAATAACCATTTTTCCATTTTGGATATCAATTAGGGCCTGTTCTATAGAGCTAAGCATCTTTAACCAACTGTTCAAACTTTGTTTGTCTCTTATCGTATTGCAAAAAATTCTCCAAGTATTTGGCCATCATATCTACTTCAATATTGACTGAATCACCAATTTTTTTTGTGTGAAGGATAGTGTTCTCGTAAGTGTGTGGAATGATGGAAACGGTAAACTCACGCTCCTTTAGTCTGGCAACTGTCAGACTAATTCCATCCACGGCAATTGATCCTTCTTGTATGATGTATCGGAATAAATCCTTCTGGGCCTCAATAGAAATCTCCCAATTCTTACCTCTTTGGACCACATTCTTGATAGCACCGATTCCATTTACATGTCCCTGCACAAAGTGTCCGCCTAAGCGGTCCATAGGTCTTAGCGCCAACTCCAAATTAACCTTATCGCCCTGGCGTAGTTTTCCGATATTGGTCTTCTCCAAAGTGACATGTACGGCCTGTATCTTAAAGGTTTCACCTTTTATTTCTGTTGCCGTCAAACATACACCATTAGTAGAAACCGAATCATCGATTTGAATATCTTGATGAAGCTCAGGGGCCCTTATTACAAATTCTTTGCCTTCACTGTTACTTTTGACACTCTCTATTGTGCCAATATCTTTAATTAATCCTGTGAACATGCGCCACCTCTTGATGTTAAATATATATTATCTCCCAAAAGCTCCACCTTAGAGTCCAAAAGACATAGGGCATCTTTCATATCATGTATACCAATGTCTCCAAGGGGAGATAGGCCTTCACCAATAATCTTTGGAGCAATGAAAACGCTTACGCGATCATATATTTTTTCTTTTAAAAATTGAGTTAGAATTGCGTGACCGCCTTCTACATATACAGAGTAAATACCTAATTGATGAAGCTTTTTAAGCATGTCGATTAGATCTATTTTCCCATTATCGTTTGTCTTGCAGTTAACTACTTCTACGTTTGCTTCGGTTTGTACTCCCTCTGGAAGAACAAGGATGCTGTCACTGCAATGATGATCACTAAAGAACTTAAGCCCTTTATCGAAGTCGTCTTTGCTTGCAACAACGATTCGTTTAATGCTCTTAACAACTTTATCACCTTCACGAACTGTTAAAGAGGGATTATCTTTTTTAACAGTTGAGGCCCCAACTAATATTGCATCATGGGCCATGCGTTCATGATGCACATGAGCGCGAGCTCTATCTGATGTAATCCACTTACTTGTGTAATTCTTTGCTGCAATTTTTCCATCCAGAGTCTGTGCCCATTTTAGATGGACAAAAGGCAGCTCTTTTTGAATGTGCTTGAAAAAGACCTCATTTAATAATTCGCCTTTCTCTTTTAAAACACCATTTACAACTTCAATCCCAGCTTCTTGCATGAGTTTAACCCCATTGCCTGCCACTAGTGGGTTAGGGTCTAGGTTTGCTATTACAACCTTTTTAAATTTCTCTTTTATAATTCTTTGTGCACAAGGTGGTGTTCGTTTATTGGTATGACAACATGGCTCGAGGTTGCAAAAAATTGTTGCGCCTTCAAGATCTTGATCGGCATTATTGATTGCGTCCAGTTCTGCGTGAGCAAGACCAGGTCCCTTGTGGTATCCAGTTGAAACGATTTCACCGTCTTTAACTATGACTGCTCCAACGTAGGGATTAGGGGAGACTTCTCCCCAAGACTTTTGAGCAAGGTCAAAGCACATATTCATAAAGTTTTTATCACTCATGCTTTTCCTCTATTTCCCTAAATTCGTTGGCACTGGTATGTTCTTTTTGAAAGTCTTTGTATGCCTTTAACGAATACACCGGTTGCACTCCCATCCATTCTTTGACTTGTGAGTCTGGACGATCTTGGTTAATCCATTTTATTATGCACGATTGGCGCAAGTTCTTGGCCGTAATTTGATATCCAAGCTTTTTAGACAGTTCTTTGAATATGACCTCAATTCCCCTTGAGCTTAAACCGCCTTTGAGGATCTTGTATGGATTTGCATTAAATAAAAGCTTGGAAAAAGTAATCTTATCTTTTTCTTTTTGGCCTTCTAGAGTCTCTTTAAATTCAAGGTAGAACTGGTTAAAGCCCGGTGGAAGAGGAATTGTGTAAGGATCTCTTTTTGGGTGAGCTACCATCACTCTTCCTGGGTTACCTGGAAATATGGAAGACTCAGTTAGCGATTCAATGTCGCTTACTTTTAGTCCTGAGCCATATATTAGGTAGAAGATGATCTTGTTTCGCATATATATCAGCTTCTCAAGACCTTGAGCATGTTCAATTTGGGATTCAATGTAGTTAAATAGGGTATAGACGTTTCTGAACTCTAGAGGTTTTGGTGGATCTACAACCTTTGGAGAAACAAGAGCTTTCTTTACAGGGTTTTCAGAATAAAGACCTCTCTCTATCAGCCAATCGAAAAATATGCGTAGTGCTTGTACACGTCTTCTTATTGAGTTGGGAGAGTTGTATTTGTTTTGCAGGTGATTGGAGTACTCTTTAACTTGCTCAAGTGTTAACTCATTGATTTCTAAATCTCTTCCATTGTTTTGCAGAAACTGGTTGAAGATATTTAGGTCGGTACGATAGTTTTTAACAGTATTAAAACTCTTTCCCTTGATTTCTAGGCCTTTAAGAAAGTCTGCTTGAAGCCCTAGTAGGTCTAACTTTTCCAAATCATTCTCCTGATGGCCATACATACCACGTATATTCCTGAGCATCAATACTATTAGCTAGTTAGGGCGCGATGACTAGTGTTAGGGAGCTAGGTTTGACGACTTCATTTTAAATGAAATGGTGTGTTTAGGTGGCAGTTGCGCTTGGTCTGCTTTAATAGTGAAACACCTTAAGTTCTATTAATTTTAGGGGGTTAGAGCCCCTAAGTTGAACAATGGTTTGATTTAGATATATGTATCTGATAAAATAACTATAGGAATTAACATTTTTATAAGTTCCTACTCCTTGTTTGAAACTTATTGGTTTCA
>JAGSHJ010000347.1 GCA_023954595.1 Bacteriovoracaceae bacterium
AAAACTTGAAGAGAAGGATCTTAATGACGATCCATCATTTTTATTCAGTAACCTACAAAGTTACCTACGAATGAAAAACTACTCAGTTGAAAAAATGTCCGAAAGAGAGCAGGCCATCAAATTAAATGCCGAAGCGCTTGTTAAAAAACAGCTCAGTGGAATAAAGCGCTCAATCTACTTCTGGACATTAAAGCACGCTCGTAATGCAGTTAAAAACAGGGAGAACCTTCGTTTTTTAAGAACTAAGGCCTTCGGTGTTTCTAGAAAGCTATTCAGGGCCGTAGGAGCACACCTTGCGAGTCTCAACGTAATAGACAAACAAGAAGACGTATTCTTCTTAACACTAGATGAGCTTTGGGACTTTATTGAAGGAAAGGCGGAGTCATTATATTTGAGCCAACTCGCAACCCTTAGAAAGAATGAATATGAGTCCAACCTTCAGGCACAGGATCCACCAGATAGATTTTTAACCTACGGAGCAGCTGGCATTAGTTTTCGCAGTTCAAACATTTTAAATTCTGGGGATCTACTAAAAGACCAGATAAGAGTAAGTGATGATCCCAATGTTCTCTTAGGAATATCATGTTGTCCTGGTGTGGTAACGGGAGTGGTAGTGGTTGCAGAGAACATAGAACAGGCGAGTAATTTAAATGGAGAAATACTTGTCACAAAAAGAACTGATCCAGGCTGGGTCCCACTCTATCCATCTTGCTCGGGGCTTATTATTGAACGAGGTAGCCTCCTTTCACACTCAGCAGTAATTGCAAGAGAGCTTGGCCTTCCAACAGTAGTGGGAGTATCAGGTGGTCTCATGAGCCGCTTGAAAACAGGTGATCGTGTTGAATTAAATGCAACTCGTGGAGAAGTAAGGATCCTAAATGATGAAGATTAATAATTATTCAAACTCACAAGATAAAGAGGACTTTCTTAAAAGATTCTCAGTGATTCCTAGAAAGCTCTACCCTACAAGGCCATTACCCCCTGACGAGTATTGGTCACTTCTAATCTCAGAATTTAAGCAATTAAACAAAGAACTCTTCATTCTAGAATTGAATGGAGAGGATATTGGAAGAATAGGATGCAATATATCACAAGCTTATGATGCCACTGGCTTTTTTGGTTTTTTTGAAATCAAAGAACAACATAAGCACATGGCAAAAGAGTTAATAAATGCCGCCCAGGAATGGTTAAAGGCAAATCAGGCGAAAACAGTCATAGGCCCTATCGATTTCAATGTATGGCTTGGGAACAGGTTCAAGCAATCACAAGCAAAGGCAGACTATTCTTGGGAACCGAACAACCCTTCATTTTACCCAGACCTGTTTTTAGAAAATGGTTATCATTTAGATCAAGGCTATATTTCCATGCTCTATGATGACAGTAATCTCTGTTACGAAAGAACTAAAAGTGCATACTCTAGTGCACAGGAACAGGGTTACACACTAAGAAACCTAGATCTTAAAAGACCTAATGAAGTAGATACTCTATACGCGCTTAATCTTAAAAGTTTTAAGATTAATTACATGTATGAGCCAATTTCTCGTGAACAATATGAAGCAATTCACATCCGTGGCGTTCAAACCATGGATCTTCAGTATTCATTTTTTATCCTCAACCCAGAGGGTATTGAAATAGGCTATGTATTCTCATTTATAGACACTAGTGGAGAGCAAATCGTAAAATCAATATTGATGGACCCAAAATTTCAAGGGGCAAGATTAGCAAGTGCCCTACTACACGCAGCAGTTCGCCAAGGCAGAATAAATGGGCACAAGCAATGTATTGGGGCGATGGTTAGAAAGGGCAATGTAAGTGAACACTTTTTTGATCACCTACAAAAACCAACGGCCAGACATGAATACACTCTAGTCAAAAAAGCACTATAATAGGATAAACAATGGCTCAAAAGTATTTCAACGATTTAAACTATACGATGGCCAATGAGGATAGCTCAATGGAAAGATCCATTGTGGCCAAGCTAAAAAGTAAGAAAATCTTAAGTGTATGCGGTTCAGGAGCAAGGGCATTGGCCTTACTAAATCCAAATGTGGAAGCCCTAGATTGCGCGGACTTGTCCCCTTCACAACTAGGCCTTGCCCGCTTAAGAGTAGAACTTATTAAAAAGCTAGATATCGAGCAATACAAAATGTTCTGGGGCTATGCCCCATATAGTCCAAATGAACATAAAGAACAGAGAAAGGAAGTTTTTAGAAATTTAGAACTATCACAAAGTGATAAAGATCTATTTGAAAACCTTCACAAGCAAAACAGCTGGGAGTCTCTCCTATATAAAGGGAAGTGGGAAAGCTCCTTCTGTGGGTTTGGAAAACTAACTCAAGTGTTATTTGGACACAAGGCCTTGGAGTTATTTCAATTTTCAGAGCTTAAGGCTCAGCAGGAATATCTCGACAAGAGTTTTCCATGGAAGCGTTGGAACTTCCTCATTAAAATCATAGGCAACAGGGCCACATTCAATGCCCTACTCTATAAAGGTGACTTTATTAAGAAGAACATCCCTGTGCCATATTTTGATTATTATTCAAACGCCTTTAAACATCTTTTTTATAATGGATTGGTAAGAGAGAATTTTTTCCTACAACTGTGCATCCTAGGTGGGATTAAATTTGAACAAGGCAATATCGTTGAGGCCAAGGACAAGTGCTACCAAGAGATGAAACAGTTTTTAAGCTCTAACAATGTTGGTTTTCTACAAGAGGACATAATAAGTGCTGCAAAACAAGGAAACTATGACTACATCTCTCTAAGTGATGTTCCCTCATATTTTTCAGGTGATCAGGAAGAGAACTTCCTGCAAGAATTAAAGGAGAATCTAAATCCTGGCGCAGTAGTCCTTATAAGGAACTACCTAAGAGTCCCCAATGCTGACCGAACAGGATTTAAATCCATAGTTTCCGATTTTCAACAAGAAATTGATCAGGAAAAAACACAAATGTATCGAGTGGAGATTTTGCAAAAGCTATGAAAACAAGTAAAGAGATCCCATTCAATAAAGGCCTCCCCTTATTAGGCAATCTTCTAGCTTATCATAAGGATCGACTTGTACTTCTAAGTACATTAAGAGATCAGTTGGGCGGAAGCTTTAGAATTAAAATAGGCCCCAAGGTATTAACAGTTTTAACATCCCCGGAAGATGTTCAAGTTGTAATGCGCACAAACATGAAAAACTATTACAAGAAAACCAATTTCGACCAACTTTTTGGGGAAGGAATTTTTACAGCAAATGACTCTCAGTGGAAAATTCAAAGAAAAATGATCCAGCCTCTCTTTGGTCCAAGGTTCATTGAGTCTTGTTCAAAAATCATTTCAGATAAGACAGAGCAGGCAATAGACCTCTACACTACCACTCATGGAACTAATCAGGCGGATGTCTATGAGTTATTTTCTAAAGCGACTTTCGAGATCATAATTGCAACAATCATTGGAATTGATTACTCGAAGGATTTTCACGAGCTAAATTACTCACTAAACTTCATAAGTGATTATTTAACGAAATCTAACTACCTTCCATTTGAATTACCAACATGGATGAACAGTTCAAAAAAAGAATATACAAAATGTAAGGCCTTTCTAGATAAAACAATTTTTGAAAGTATTAATTCTCAAAAGCTCAAAACAGAGCAAGACGGCTCCAAC
>JAGSHJ010000435.1 GCA_023954595.1 Bacteriovoracaceae bacterium
CACCTAAGTCTTTTGCAATAGACTTAAAGTACTTTTCACCTTTTTTAACTTTAGCCAAGTTTTCAAAAAGAGTGTCGTGAAATTTAATTGCTTTGCTTTCGTCTTGAATTCTAATTCCTTCGTAGTACTTAGCTGCCGGAAGAGCGTTCGGGTGAAAGCTCAAAGGAAGGTGCTTGTATACGAATCTGATTTTACCTTCATACTTTTTAAGAAGCTCAGTTACTGTTTCATAACCTTTTGCACAGTAAGGACACTCAAAGTCAGAATACTCTACAATAGTAATAGGTGCGTCTTTTGCGCCTCTGATTAATTCAACATCTCTGATTTCTGGCTTAAGAGGCTCGTCAAAGTATGCTTCAAACTTTTTCTTCTCTTCAGCTTCTTTCTTTTTTGCCATGTCAGTTCTTGCAACTTGAACAGCTTCATTAAGTGCTTCAATGAATTGAGATGGATTTGCCTTGATGGCCTCAGTTAGAATCTCTGGATTTTTCTTCAAAGTTTCTTTAAGTTGATCTTCGTTCATTGTACATGAACTCAATAGCAATGCAGCTGCTAGAGATAATAGACTAATTTTCATAATGTGCCCTTTTTCTTCAAAATTGTTGTTATATATTAAACTACTCTGTGTTTATTTCCCACCGGTTTTGGTGTCGGAAAAACTATCCTCTACCCATTTCAAATATTTGTTAAACACTCTACCAAACGGTCGAATATGATTATAACCTAAAAGATGGACTCGTGTCTGTGTATTCCCCTTCAAAAAGGATCTCATAGTTGAAAAGAAACCAAAAACTGCTCCGCTAACTTGTCCATAAAGATGAAATGCAAGCATCATGTATGAAGTAAATAGAATACCTGCAGATGCAATGGTGATTGTGTCGAAAATATAACCCTGTTCCTGGAAAAAGTGGCTTGTACCGGCACCATGTGCTTTAAGAACACTAACGGCCAAATCAACAGTATCTTCTCGAATTTCGGAAATGATTAAAGACAATAAAGAGTTTGCGACAAGAGCGATGATTAAGGTTAAGAGAAAAAAGTGGAAGAAAAATACCTTCTCAAACACAGGTCTTCTTATACCTAAGAATCTAGTTGGAATTGTATTTTCCTCTAACCTTCCCTTTCTTCTGGAATCTTCAATATACTGGAAAAAGAAATCTGAAAATCTAGTTAATAACTTATAGTCTGAAAATTGATCAGGAATATACACCGCGTTTTCGCCTTCCATTTTATGTTCACAATAATTGGCAAGCACTCTAAATGGCCTCATAAGCATTTTCGCCATAAAGACCCCTGCAAAAAATAAGGCCACGACTAATCCAAAAAGATATGGAAGCCACTGCTCACCACTTTTCAGAACCAAGTCAAAATAGGCCTCTCTCAATGCAAGTTCATTCATATAGCCATGAGCTTCGAAGAATACATTATTCAAAGCAATCATAAGCCAGACGATATAGCTCGTTAGACAACCTACTAAAATAAAGATGCCTGCGAACTTAAATCCTGTGAATAAAGCGAATTGTGAAGCTTCTGACTTGAACAATTTGCGCACGTTATTAATCCTTTTTGCAAATAAACCCAATTTTAATAGTTTAGCTCTACGCATGTAAGCAGGCATTTATTGCTATAAATTGATTAGTCATGCTCATGTGAAAATTTTACAGATGTAAACTTGATCAATTGACCCGGCGCAGCCTTAAGTGTAAAAAGATTTTGTTGCAAGCAATTGTAACACTCTCTCCCTCTCTCAATTGCGCAAGGTCTAGGTCTTGCGCTTTTTTTTTCCTAAAATAGAGGCAGCTCTTTTTGGGTTTTACCTTTTAGATATTCTTTGACACCGTCTGCGATTGATTGAGCATACTGACGTAGAAATGCTCCTCTTCTCAACTTCCAGATCTCTTTGTGATGGGACATAAAGCCTGCTTCTATTAGAATTCCAGGTCTTTTCGATAAGGCCAAAACATAAAATAAACCAGGCTTAATGCCTCTATCTTTCATTTTATATTTCTTCTCCACCTTACTTTTGATTTGAGAGTGAACTTCACTAGCTAGCTTTCTTGATGCACTTACAGTCTTTTGTATAACCAAATCAATAAGGATTTGATTTACAACTTTCTCAGCGCCTTGAAGGTATTTATTTTCAATGTTTTCAACTTTTTTGATAGCTGCATCCGCATGATTGTCTAGGTAGTAAGTTTCAAATCCATGAGATGAAGTATCTCTAGCGGAATTAAAGTGAATGGATATAAATAGATCGGCCTTAACAGCATCCGCCATCTCGGCCCTTTCATTTAGACTTACTGAACGATCAAAGCTTCTTGTAAGGTAGGTAGTGTAGTGTGGATCAAGTCTTTCTTTGACCTTTTTCGCCAAGCTAAGGGCCAGGTCTTTCTCATATACTCGCTCAGACTTGACCTTGCGACCTTTTTTAACTCTAACTGTTTTCACAGCACCATACTCATCTCCCCCATGACCTGGATCGATCAAAACAACAAAGCCCATGGACGGAGCTGAGAAGAGTAAAATAGTTAAAAGAACAAATCGTTTAAGCATTTAGTAAATCTTTTCCAGTTTAAATGATGGAAAGTAGTGTTTTAGAATTTTTTTATAAGTATAACCTCTTTTGGCCATTTCTAAAGCCCCAAATTGGCAAAGACCTACACCATGACCGAAGCCTCGACCTTCTATAATAAACTTATCAGAACTGTCTTTAACTGAAAATGTGTTAGATAGCGTATAACGCCTTCCAAGAGTAGATCGTATTCTTGATTTTTTTAATGGCACTAGTTTCTCACTGTCATAAACCCTTAAAGTAGAGTCATCCTGTCTATTTGGTGCAACCTTAAAACTGGACACTCCTCGTTTGAGACCACTACCCTGA
>JAGSHJ010000522.1 GCA_023954595.1 Bacteriovoracaceae bacterium
AAAGGATAAATATGAAGAAGGGAACGAGGACTGGAACTACTGTATCGAAGGACAAAACCTCGATCAAAAACATATAAGAATCATCATTTCATTTGAACAGAACTTGATTCCCATAATAACAGTTATGTGGGTTCAATAAATTAGAGGCAAGATGAAAACCAAAATAGCAAAAACTTACACATATAACGGACTCGGCTTCCCTATCAAGCTTCAGAACGTAACGTTACTATTAGTTGATGGCGAGTGGTCTCCCAAGATTGACGTTAGAAAGGTAGCCGAAAACACTATTAGAGAACTTCCTTATCAAGAAGAAAGACTGACAGGTTATCAGATCAAGTTCATAAGATCTTATTTTGACATGTCTCTTAGAGACTTTGCCAAACAGGTTGTAAGCGAGTCTCATAATGCTGTTGCCAAGTGGGAGAGATTTGGTGAAGGCCCAACAAACATGGATGAAAATATCGAAAGTATGCTCAGGCTCTACATTATTGATAAGGTTTCAACCAAGACCAAAAAGCAGGCACAAGAATTTATTAAATCCTTTAGGCTTATTAGGGAAATGACCTTTCTGAAGAAAGTCCCAAAACCCCTTAAGGTAAATGCTATTTAAATTTGTACTGACTTTACCTACCTACAAGATACTCGAAGTCATCGTAACTAAGACCTGTTTTAGCGTAGGCCACTTTCTTGATATTGTGGGCATCCTCACTGAATAGTCCCTCAATTGCTAAGTTTTTGCGCTGTTTCAATGTTTCAATTTTCTCTTCAATGGATTCACGCATGATATAGCGATAGACTTGAACTTTGTTCTTCTGGCCCATTCTGTGTGCTCGATCCGTTGCCTGTGATTCAGCTGCCGGATTCCACCAAGGCTCAACATGAAATACATAATTGGCACAAGTAAGATTGAGTCCTACCCCACCAGTTTTAAGGGTCATTCCAAGAACTGCAGCACCATCGTACTCTTGATATTCTTTTAAAATGTTCTCACGTTTCTTCTTTGGAGTTGCGCCGTGGATAACAAAACACTTCAAGCCCTGAGCTTCAAGTCCCTCTTGAATGGCCAAAAGAGTTGTTTTGAAATTTGTGAACACTAAAGACTTGTGCCCTTCATCAGCAATTTGACTCAACTGTCCATAGAGAGCTTTAAACTTTGGAGGCTCCTTATCATAGTTCACTTCAGGAAGTGCTTGGGGATAGGAGCATGCTTGTCTGAGTCTTAAAATGGCACTTAGGATTTCAAGTTGAGACTTTCCATCGCCTTTAAGACTTACGACTTCTTTAATTTTTTCATTATAGGCAATAGCAATATCTCTATAGATCTTCTCTTGCTTTGGATCAAATTCAAGTTTAATTGAAGTTTCCGTTTTATCTGGAAGCTCTTTTAAGATCTTCTCTTTTGTTCTTCGCATGACTAGTGGAGCAGTTTTAAGCTTTAGATACTCAAGGTCTTGCTCCATATTTTTAAAGTTCACGCCTTTGCTGGCCTTAAAGTTGAAGGCCTTCATAAATTCAGAATAACTTCCAAGTGCCCCAGGCACGGCCAGATCAATTAAAGAGTAAAACTCCCCATAGTGATTCTCCATGGGAGTACCGGTCAGACAAAATTTAACATTAGTTTCAAACTTTCTGGCATAGCCTGTACGAGTAGCTGTGATATTTTTTAGATTCTGAGCTTCATCAAATAAAGTCAGATTCCACGTGGCGTCGTTTTCTAGATTTTTGCAATTTCTTGCAAATAGCCCATATGTAATAACCGTCAAAGAGTGCTTATTATTTTTTAAAAAGCTCTCATGCTTGTCTCGGGCAGAACTTGAATAATTAAATACAGGAATCTCTGGAGCAAACTTTTCAACTTCACTCACCCAGTTATAAGTTAAAGATGTAGGGACCAC
>JAGSHJ010000135.1 GCA_023954595.1 Bacteriovoracaceae bacterium
AATATCAAGTTCAGCATGAACAAGCTTGGGGGTCACAAGAAGTAACTGCAACCCCAAAACACATACAAACCTACCTTTTATGGTCAATTCGTTCATAGATTCTCTCATTTTGGTTCATATCTTTTAATGTATTTGAATTATCTGTGTGAACTTTACTTGTACTTGAACAAGCAAGTGCCATCATAGCGATAGCAACGATTAATAGTCTCTGAGTAATATACATAATTTTCTCCTAATTACTTTAGTAAGCGTTTTAAGCAAGATTGATTGCTAGTCTTAAAATAGAATTAGGAAAAGAGTGGCGGCTTTAATGCCGGATCAAGAAATGGCAATCTATAGTCACTATAGAAGTACCACTGGATTCTAGATGAAAAAGGTGAACTGATACTAGATGCATCATATCCGCTAGTTAAAAGATAAGTTGAGCTACAAGAGCAAGCACTCTTACAGCAATCTTCGGTTTCTGAACATCCATCATCTTTACAGTCATCACAGTGTGAGTTTTCATAAGAAGATAATGACTGAGTATCACTCGTTCCCTCTTCCATAGAAGACACAACTTGGTCAAAATCAAATTCAAGCACTTCAGAAAATGAAGTACTCATAAATGAAAAGATGGTGAATATACAAATAAACCTTACTAGCATTGTCGAAATTATATATAAAAAACCCATGCGCAGTCAATGAATTCAATTTTTTCCCAGCTCGACTTTGGCCGTGCAACACACTAAAAGAGGGAGCAGAAGCTCCCTCACAGCAATTAAAAATATGTTATATCTCTACAATTAAACGGTTTGTGCCTGCTCAACTTGTTGCACGTCATCAACCTGTTCAGTCTTATCTTTTTTGAAGAATCCAATCATCTTCTCAAGATAGTTATAAACCAGTGGAATTAGTACAAATGTAAAGAACATGGATGCAATCATCCCTCCGACAACAACCGCTCCCATTGATGCCTTCACTCCGTCATTATCAAACAACTGAGGAAGTGTACCAGCGATTACGGCCAAAGATGTCATCGCAATAGGTCTGAACCTCTCTTCAGAAGCTAGCCAAAGAGCGTCTTGGATTCCTTTGCCATTTTGTCTGTGCACCATTGTCTGATCAAGAAGGAGAATAGCGTTGTTAACCGCAAGACCTACTAACATGACAAATGCCATCATCGAACCAATATTGATTGTAAATTCCATGAAGAACAGGAAGTAAAATACACCAACAAATGATGTAAATACCGCACTTACAATTGTAAATGGATGGATGAACGAGTTTAGAATCGCAACCAAGAGCATGTAAGTTAAAATAACCGCCATCAAGAATGCTGTCGCAATCTCTTGTCCTGTCTCGGCCATACTCTCCGCTCTACCAGTGAAAGCGTAATCATAGCCCTCTTCGAAATCAATACCTTTGAACTTTTCAGCAAGAAAGGCCTGTACTTCATTGGCAGATGACTTTGAAAGATATCCACTCAATTGAATGATTCTTCTTTTATCTCTTCGCTTAAGCGGTGGAAGCGCTTTTTGAACTTCAAGATTTCCTAGTCTAGAGATAGGTAGAAGTCCTCCCTTTGTATCAATGTACAAAGACGAAATATCATCGATATTACGTTTAAATTCATCTGCAATTGTAACATTTATATCAAACTCTTCCCCACGCTCTCTAAACACAGCAACGTCATCTCCGGTTACTGCAGTTCTAATCAAAGGCCCTACTTCTGAATTGGATACACCAAATCTTTGAAGTGTTTGTGAGTTCGGTAAGAAAACAATCTCATCTTTTGGATCTTTATGCGTTGAAGTAATAGAGCGGAAAAACCCTGAATCCTTCATGATCGACTCCATTTTCTTGGAAAGCTCAACCATGTTTTCATATTCAACACCACGAACGTCGATAGTTACATCTGCCTGGCCTGAAGCTCCCCCACCAGCACCTCTGGCCATCGTAATACTAGCATCTGGAATCTTAGCAAATTGTGGAGTCAGTAGATTTATAATATCCACATCACTTCTATTTCTTTTTTCTAAATCTTCCAGGTTAACAATAACACTAGCATTCTCATAGCCGTCCTCACCAACGATGGATAAAAAGCTTTCCACTTCTGGGACTTCGTCTAAATAGTCTTCAATTTTTCCTACTGCGTTTTGAGTCTCACTCAACGCAGATCCTTGAGGCATCTCAACAGTGATTCTAACGATATCTTCATCTGAAGTTGAAAAGAACTCTCCACCGATATACGGCATGATAAACATAGGACTTGCAATGATCATGAAGATAACTACAAGTGAAGTCTTTGGAATTTTAAACAAAACGTTAAATATCTTTTTGTACTCAGTAAGTAAAAAGGCCAAAGTCGCATCAACTGGACGAACTAGAACACGGTTAAGAAATCTTCTAACCGGTCCATCGTCTTTGTGTGAATCATGCTCAACCATTTTACGATTCAATAGCGCTCCACACATCATAGGAGTCAAAGTAAATGAGCCTATTACTGAGAATATTGTTGCAAACACAACAGTCAGACCAAACTGGTTCATGAACTGGCCAACCATGCCGCCCATAAATGCAATCGGAGTAAAAACAACCAGGTTTGTACCTGCCGATGCAAGTACTGCAAGGGCCACATCTTTTGTCCCTTGAATTGCTGCCTCATGTGACTCAAGTCCTTGCTCAAGTCTTGAGACGACAGATTCAATAATAACAATAGCGTTGGCAATTAAGGTTCCTAGCGCGGTACCTACCGCCAAAAGGGTCATCATGTTGATACTGAACTTGGCAATATCCATTAATAAGAATGAAGATATAATAGAAGTCGGAATAACAACTGCAGCAATGAAAGTTACTCTAAAGTTTCCAAGAAACATAAATAGAATAATAACTGTCAACACAACCCCAACGGCGATGTTAACTAAAGTGTTATTTGTATTTGCGATAATTCTAGTTGTGGAGTCAGATGCAACTTCAAGCTTTGTTCCCTCAGGAAGCGTTCCGGCAATTCTTTCAATCTCTGTTCTAGCTCTTTTAGCAATACTAATCGCATCACCGTCAGAGAGTTTATTGATTGCAAGTGTTACAGAGCCTTTACCGTTCCATCTTGAAATAGTCTCAACATCTTCCGCACCATCCACAATAGTAGCAACATCACTTAACTTGATACTGATACCTTCTTTAGTAACAAGCGGCATCTCACGAATGTCTTTAACCGTTTGAAATTCACCTTGAAAACGAACAGTTACTTCGTTTTGACCCTGAGTGATTGAACCACCAGGAACGTTTAAGTTTCGCTTCTTAATTGCACTTGAGATGTCTGTCAGAGTTACAAAGTATCTCTGCATTAGGTTTCTATTTAAATTAATATTGATTTGACGCTCAAGTCCACCAGAGATGTCTACAGATGCAACACCAGGCACTGTGGATAGAAGTGGCTTAACCTTGTCATCCGCCATTTGGTATAAATCTCTTCCACCCAGTTTATCTGAGGATAGAGTCAAATAGAAGATAGGTGTCACAAGCGGGTCAAACTTTGAAATAATTGGTCGCTCTGCCGCATCTGGCAATTCGTTTAAGATGGCCTCAACCTTGTCCTTAACTTCAATTGCCTTATTGTTAACATCTGCTTCGATTTCAAATTCGATCATCAATAGCCCAAAACTCTCATAGGCGTTACCGTTGATCTTTTTGATATCGGAAATCTCTGCTACCGCATCTTCAATCTTTTTTAAGAGCTGTGTTTCAACCTCTACAGGTGTGGCACCAGGGTATGGCATATTCACACTTACAATTGGATACTCAATTCGAGGTGTTGCCTCGATAATTAGGCTTTTATAAGAAAAAAGCCCTAAAACTACGAAAACCAAAATAAAGACGATGGTCATCGCAGGTCGTTTTACAAATGTTTCAATCATTTCTGTTCTCCACTTACAATTCTTGCCACATCGCCTTTCTCAAGAGTGCTGGCTCCTCTAACAATTATATTTTCCCCAACACTGAGGCCTTTGGTTACTTGCACATACATTTGAGACTCCTGGCCTTTAGTGACTTCTCTCTTCACGGCCTTCTTGTCTTTTAACATCCATACAAAGTTGGATTTTCCATCCCTCACTATAGAGGTTGATGGAACCGCAATAACGTTGTGTAAGGTTTTAATATTTACATCCACGACAACATTCTTACCTGCTTGTGGAACAACAGGAGCGTAACTTTTAACCACAACCTTATAAAGACCTGTATTGGTGTCAGCGAATGCATTTTTTTGAGCGACGATACCTTTAACAAACTTGTTATTCGCAGAAAGGATTCGTGCCATCTGGCCTTTTTGAATCTTATTCCACTGTATTTTAGAGACCATCAACTCAACTCTTTTATTTGAGTACTCCCCTGTTACTCTTTCATAGAACAGAAGATCATCCTTTTTAATATTGAAGGTCTCTACAGGTTTACCGTACTTTTTGTACTCATTATTAATGGAAATAGTGGGAGCATTTCTTTTATCTTTAATGACTCCAATTTTCCATGCAACAGAGCCTGCGACTAGGCCTACGAGCCCAATATAAAAAACGGATCTAATCATTTCATCACCACCTTTTTAGTAAATCTCTTAATAGATGCCTTGTTTCTGTAAATCTCAAAAAGAGCGCTTTGCTGTTGAATACGAGCATTCGTTAAAGAACTCTCAGCGGTGTTGAGATCGTTTCTTGTGGCACCACCAGTCTCAAATCTTGTTCTTGTAAGCTCATACCCACGCTTGGCTAGGTTTACTGCTCTTTTAGCTGCAGCATATTTTTCTATATTGGCCTTATACTCTTCAATTGAAGATGCCAGCTCTACTGCCAGGGATTCTTTTTGTTTTTTAAGCTCAATCTTGGCCTTCACTGAATCGAGTACTGCTTGACGGTGTCTGGCCGTTACAGCACCACCTTCAAAAATAGGAATATTCAAACTGATTCCCACAGCTGAAGAGGTAAACATGTTGTTATCTTCAGGTGGCATATCATTTCCTGTACCGCTATAGCTAATTTGTCCAAATGCCGAGATCACTGGATAGTGTTCAGCTTTAGCAAGCTTAGACTGCTTGTCTGCAATCTCAGCAGCAAGTGCCACT
Source organism: Bacteriovoracaceae bacterium (assembly GCA_023954595.1). Taxonomy (GTDB): domain Bacteria; phylum Bdellovibrionota; class Bacteriovoracia; order Bacteriovoracales; family Bacteriovoracaceae; genus UBA845. The sequence goes on from JAGSHJ010000135.1 coordinate 5,096, forward strand.
GTTTGAATTGAAGGATTTTTATAGGCCTCATCTAGAAGTTCACTCTTTTTAAGTGCTGGAAACAACTCCGACATAGAAGTAGTTAGAATTGGCATTTGCTTGATTGGCATCTCTGTTAAAAGATTAAGCTGAAGGTAAGCAAGCTTTAAATTTTTCTGAGCATCACTTACCATAGGTGCTCTACTGGCGATGTCTGCTGCCATTCTAATGTTATCAAAGCGCGGAACACGTCCACCTTGGAATCTTCTTTGAAGTGCTTGTAGGTTTCTTTTAGCATTTTGAAGAGAGTCTTTTGCAATTTGAAGAACTTCGTTTGCTGATAAAGCGTTGAAGTACGCAATTTCTACTGCATATCGCATTTCTCTCTCTACCGCCTCTTTCGCTGTTTCACGTGCTTGTGAAGAAATCTTTGCAAGATCAAGTGCGGTGCTCACTCGTCCAAAGCTATATAGAACTTGGTTTAGTTGAAGAGTTGATAAAAGCTCCCAATCTTCTTTTATGGAGGCGCTTGTACCAGCAATTTGAATCACTGGAGACTTTGTGTGACGAATTGATTGTATGTTAGCCGAAACCTGTGGCAACACACTCGCCCAAGCTTCTTTGATCTGAGCTTGTGCCCGCTCAATTTCAACTGCGGCCTGTTGAACGTCTTCACTTCGTTTGAGTCCTAGTTTTACAGCTTCTTCCAAGCTTAGTTTTTGATTTTGTCCAAAGGCATTGGGAACAATGCCCCAGTTACCTACAAACAACATCACCAACAAGATATTTTTCATTTATAAACTCCTATTTTGAACTAACACCATTGATAAATATTTCTGTTATATGTTTTGAATACTCTTTTCTATAATTAACGTCGTCTTTGATTGAACGACCAAATAGGCTCGCTCTCTGTGTGTCGTGAGAGATGCCTTGAAGAAATGAGGACATGAAAAGCGAGGCGACCGTATATGACACAAGTTGATCCTGCATAAGACCTTTTGCTTGGGCTGCATCGAAGAAATCCACGATCTTTTGAAATAACTGCACAAACGAATTTTGCATTGGGCACTCAACGTTTGCTGCTCTCTCTAACTCTCTTACTACAAGCTTTACTATATCTGGCCTTGAGGCGTAGGCCTCAAACATGTGAAGACTAAAAAGGGACAGTTTCGAGCGAAACTCCTCTATATCCTTAGGAGGGGTTAATACTCTTTGACCAAATGAAAGGGTTTCATGACCAAACTGCTCGATACAGGCCTGATAAAGACCTTGTTTCCCGGAGAAGTAATAGCTGATTGAGGAGATGTTCACTTGAGCTTGGGCAGCAATCTCTCTGACGGATGTGCCATCGTAGCCCTTCTCTAAAAAGAGTTCTTGGGCCTCGCTGATTAATGTATCTCGCGTCGATTTAGTCATAGCAATCAAATGTTTGTTTTAAAAAGTAAACCACATCGTTTACCCACAAAACCAAAAGTAAACTAAGTCGTTTACCCAATCAAGAAAATAATGGTATAATATATGGAATCAAAATGATTTCAGGGAGTTATAGATGTCTACAGATCCAAAACCACAGAGCAAAAAAGACGATATTATAATGGCGTCTATTGAGATTTTTGCAAATGAAGGCTTTGATCGTCCAACGATGGACTCTATTGCAACCAGAGCAAGCGTTTCAAAAAGAACTCTTTATAAGTACTTTCCAAATAAGAATGCTCTGCTAGACGACATTTTGATGTATCTTATCAACCAAAAGCAAAGTGTATTGAACTTTACTTACAATGATGATGAAGATCTTTTTGTACAGTTAGAGAGAATAATCACACAAAAGACAGAGCACATCCTCTACCCAAGTAACTTGAAGCTTGCCAGAATTATCCTATCAGAAGCTCTTAAGGGAGAAGGCCTATTAAAAGATAAGCTTGAGGCCGTGCTTAAGACAGAGAAGGTTACACTTGAATGGATTGAGAAGGCACAAAAAGCAAATAAACTAACTATTGAGGAACAACCCCTCGAGATTTTAGATTTTCTAGGCGAGCTCATTAATGGAGTAATCTTTTTTCCGATTCTGTTTGGTAAAAAAGAACAGGCAACACAACAAGAAATAGAAAGTGTAGCCAGTATGTTTTTACACCAAAAAGGTAAAAGTTAATTCATTCTACCTTTAGTCTTTATTTCAGTTATTTTTGGTAAACACTGAATTGATAACCGTCAGCAATCTTCAGTGTAAACTCTCTAAAGCCTGCATTCTCATTTAAAAATGGCTCTTCTATTATTTCACAGTTAAACTTTTTGGCCTTTTTATAAACTTTGTCTAGGTCTTGAACTGAGACATACAACGACCAGCCTAGGCCTTTACTAGAAGATTCTGAACCTTTGAAACGTGGATGCTCCTGAGTATCAAGGTGGTGTAACCAAAGTGTGGAGTTTCCTTTTGAGTCGATTAGAGCATCAAACTCAGCACCACCGTGTTCACTTTTCCAATTAAACAGCTGTTGTAGCATCGTAGAAGTTTGTTCCACATCTCTAACAGTTATTATAGGTATTGTGCTCATTAGTGATTCCCTTTAAGCTTCCAACTCTTAAAGAGCTCTTCAAGCTTGGAATAGAAAAGGGATACATGGTAACCATCTAAGAGTGCATGATGGACATGCAATGATATAGGCATAAACATACTTCCCTCTTTTTCATAAATTTTCCCACATGCCATCTTTGGGATGGAGTCAGGAAATTCAAAATGTCTTGCATGAGAGATAGAACTAAATTTGAGCCATGGAAGTGATGTGAAAT
>JAGSHJ010000439.1 GCA_023954595.1 Bacteriovoracaceae bacterium
GGTGATTAACTTGAGCATGATCCACAAGTCCCATCATAATTGCATACTGTGCAGATAGCCCGCATGAGCCAATGCTCACAGTACCCTTTGTATTTGTGATCTCTTTGATCGTACTCTTAAGACTTGAGCGATCGACATTGGTTGATTCAGTTTTTTTATTATCAACAAACTCCTGAAGAACCTTAAAACAATCACGAGGAGTCATAGCGATAGACTCTCTTCTTCTTACGTGTTGGATTTCAGAAACATAAGAATCAAGGCCTGCGATCACTACACTTCCTAGATCTTTATGCAGACAAATCATAAAGTCAGCTTCACTTTTTTCCTCACTCCATGCCTTATCAAAGCTTGTAAGCACTACTGAGCAGCCTTTAAAACTTGGGTTTAATTCATCTACGATTTCAAAATCATACCCATATACAGTTTTTAAAAGCTCTGCATTAAAACTATCTGGAAGTTCTGTCTGAATTACGACTTGAGTATTAGCACCTTCAAAGTGACTCTTACGAAGAATCGCTAATAGTGGCATCGTCTGAGATGAAAATGAAATGACATTATTTACATTAACATTTTTAATTCCGGCAATCGTCCACTCTAGGACACAAGAAAGCGGATGACCAAGGCGGATATAGTCATAGGCAGTTGGTAAACTTTCAAGATCCTCACCTTTTTCAAAGTGATTTAGAAAATCGACTTTCGCCATCTCCTCGTTATAGATATCAAGTCTGTGGGTGGTAAGCTTGAGCCAATCTTGTGGCATATTATTCAAAACGGACTTAACTTGTTTTTTTATTGATTCTTGAGTCATAATTATTCCTTATTTGGTTTAAATATAACGCATTGATCCCGTCCTTTAAACCGCTAATTTTTGCACAATTATTCAAATCTTAGGATAAATCGCCGATACCTAAGCATGCGATTAATGTTCATTCTTGTCCTTTTATTTAACTTCTCTGGGCCAATGGCCCAAGACTCTTGTGCAGTGTATTTTCTCAATTCTAGTGCCCATATAGAGCTCTACGCCAGTAAGAATACTTCCTGGTTTTCAAGGATAAAAAAGCTCGAGCTTAACGAGGACTTTATTGACTCTCTCTCAGAGCTTCCACAGCAGATCAAGGGTAGAGTTTCTCCTGGCATCTTCAGGGCCTTTACACAGGAGGGAAATTACGTTTTAAAGTTTATTCCAGGCCATCAATACTTGGACCACTACGCCCATAAAATTCTTTTGCAGAAACATCTTAGTGAGTTTGGTCTTGCCCCAAAAGTACGTGGTGTTTATGCACGTGCACACCTTGCCCAATTGAAATCTAAGTTTTCACAAATAGAGCCTCGATCTAATATCGGAATTCTTATGGAAGAAGTGGAAGGTGCCATGATCAAACAGGCCTATATAAGTAATGGAGCACTTCCGGATTTAACTAAGCTTCCCCTATCCCCTGAATTTAATGAAAAAGTCAGAGGAAACATCCACTCTCTACAAAAGGCGCTTAATGATCTTGAGGTCTCAGTGGAAGACGCCCAGATGATTATTACCCAGTCAGGTGAAGTTAAACTCATAGACTTTGACTTTTATGAGTGGGACCCAGATGAGATTCTGCGTGAACGACGTATACAGGCCAACTTTAAAAATATCTTAGAACTTTTTCCTTAAGGCCCTTGATGAGCTAAGCCGGTATATCTATTCAGACGACACTTTATCTCCCTACTGGGAGATTCTTGTTCATTTTAGCGAAATTAACCTTAATATCTCCCTAAAGGGAGATATTGAACTCTAACGAATTAAAAACCAGTTATCAAAGCAGATATTAATTAAGACCCTGATCAACAGTATATTCCGGTATATACCCAAGCTATGAAGAACTAATGGAAGAGTACCTCAATAGAGACAGCTAACTATGATCGCTTTAATTAGTAGGCATCACTTCTATCTCTCTTACAGTGGCATGCGATGGTGCATTTAATGCAAACACCACAGCATCTGCGATATCTTCTGGTTTAAGCTTATCTGGCTTTGGCTCATCAAAGAAGTCCGTGTCCACCATACCAGGACATATAACCGTACAACGCCCTCCCCACTCTTTCATCTCTCTAGCGAGGTTATGTCCAAAACCTGAAGCGAACCATTTAGATGCACCATAAACTGAACCTGGAAGATAAATCTTGCCAGCGACGGAGCTCGTAATTAGAAAGTGTCCCTTGGTTTGTCTTAAATGTTGAAGCGTCATTTTTGCTGTCCACAAAAGTGCCTTCACATTTAAATCAATCAACTGGTCCCACTCTCTTGGGTCACCGTTTTCTGTGCCTGCACTCTCTAGACCTTTGCCAGCATTTGCATAGACAGCATCAATTTTTCCAAATCGTTCAACGGTTTTATGAATCGCCTTTCCAAGCTCTTCTAAATTAGTAACATCAGTAGGTAGAGCTATTGCCCTGTCTTCTCCGATCTCGTCAACGATCTCTTTTAGCTTATTCTCTCTTCTGGCCAAGAGGGCCAGCTTATAACCATTTTGAGCGGCCTTAAGAGCAGTTGCTCTTCCAATGCCACTTGATGCACCTGTAATCAATAAAACTTTATCACTCATAGCTTCCTCGTAAGATTTAAGCATGCACTGACTCAGGAGTTTGCGACATGACATACTTTTTTCATTTCACCATATTTTACAGGTCAAAAGTGTGACAGCTCAACGCTGTCAAAGCTTTGTTGAATTAGATTAAAGGAAGAACTGGCAATAGAGTCTCAATTGCATGGCCTAAACATGATTGAATGAAGAGTATAATAATGAGCAGAAAAGGACTCAGTATCCTGCACCACTAGCTGAGCTCCTTCTGGGAATTTATAGAAATAAGGAGTCTCTATTA